>CAZUGI010000012.1:0-37953 GCA_964619855.1 uncultured Geobacter sp.
GGGTACGGCGGGGGTGGGTTGGGATCACCCTGGCGGGTATGCGGAACGTAAATACCGTCCTGTAGACTCTGCCGGAGTTGCAGAAGAGGCGGCGATAGCTGCAGCTGCAAGATAGTGATAACTTTCCTGAAATTATTCGACTGAACGAGGAAAGTAGTGGCGGCGAAGAGCAGCAGAGGAGGGCGGGGCAGGTTTCTGCGGCTCAGCAGGCAGACACTCCCGAATACGCCCGCCTTGAATCAGAGCTGAGGGCGATACGGCAGGCTGAATCAAACTTGCGCAGCAGCATAGCTAAAAACCGTGGCCTATTGCAGAGCATACCGGGAGCAAAAGCCGAGCTTGACAATCTGGAGCGTGAGAAACAATCCCAGAAAAACCTGTATGAATCAATGCTGTCGCGTCAGGGGCAATCTGAAGTTTCCAAGCAGATGGAGGTTCAGGACAAATCGACCGTTTTCAGAGTTGTGGATCCGGCGGTTCTTCCGATCAAGCCGGTCAGTCCCAACCGTAAAAAATTGATTCTGCTGGGCATTCTGGCCGGCATCGGTGGCGGTATCGGGCTGATTATCCTCAAAGATCAGATGGATGACACGGTAAAGAATGTGGATATGGCAAAACAGTTCGGTCTGCCGGTTCTGGCCGTCATCCCCCGCATCGAGGATCCGCAGCAGCTTGAGCTGCAAGCCAGAAAAGATGTAAAGATATATGCCGGAGCCGGCCTCTACTTCTCGGTGATACTGGCGCTGCTGGTTCTGGAGGCTCTGGAAATAAATCTGATTTCAAAAGTGATCGGCAGGATCGCCGGATATATCGGCTGAATACATACGGTACAGATGCTAAAACAAAAACAGGGTGAAATATGAGCAGAATTGATAAGGCGATGGAACGTGCGGCACAACTGAGACAGGATACGGCGGCACCTCCCGCTCCCGGTATCCAGACACCGGAGCCGCAACCGGAGCAGGTGCGCCGTCCGCTCCATACGCCTCCGCCAGCTGCAGCGGTCTCGGAAATAATCATACCAAGCATCCCGTTTCTGATTAACCTGAATGATCCTTATCTGGGTATCGGCGAAGAATTCCGCAAGCTGAAAGCTTCGCTGATAAAACTGACCACCGCAGCCGGCTTCAACAACTCGATTCTGGTCACCAGCGCAGTGCAGCACGAGGGCAAGAGCATAACCGCCCTCAATCTGGCCATCAGCCTGGCTCAGGAGTATGACCACACGGTGCTTCTGATTGATGCCGATTTCCGCCGGCCATCGATTCACAGCTATCTCGGTATAGAGCAGAGGAAGGGGTTTTCGGACTGCCTGCTAGGCGAGGCGAAGATCGCTGACGTTATCATTCCCACCGGTCTGGGCCGTCTCTCCATCATAACCGCCGGTCGCGAAGTCCCCAATCCGGTCGAACTTTTTGCATCACAGAAAACCGCGGCCCTGATCTCGGAAATTAAGAACCGCTATCATGACCGCTATCTCATTTTCGACAGCCCGCCGGTGCTCCCCTTCGCCGAATCCAGAACGCTGGCTCACCTGGTGGACGGAGTCCTGTACGTGGTCAAGGAACAGCTGGCTTCGCAGAAAAATGTCAGGGAGGCTTTAGAGGCTCTGAAGGGGTGCCGGATGTTGGGGATGGTGTACAATGACACCATCATCGATCAGCGTGATGAACAGTACTCAAGCTATCACCGCTATACCCGTTCGTAAAAACTGAAAATGATTGCAACCTGCTTAAAAAACACCAAGAATTTTATTAACAGGGATGAAAAGGATACAGGACCCTCTGGGGCCTAAAGGGATAACTGCGGAAAACAAGTTCAAATGCTTTGGGGTTAAAACAATGAAACTGCGAGGTTTGGTTCTATCCCCTTCATCCCATGTATCCCTGTAAAAAATGCTTTTGATGCAAGTCTTTTTGTTTAACAGGGATGGAGGGGATACAGGGGATAACGGCGGAAAACAAATTCAAATGCTTTGGGGTTAAAACAATGAAACTGCGAGGTTTGGTTCTATCCCCTTCATCCCATGTATCCCTGTAAAAAATGCTTTTGAAGTAGTTTTTTTCTGTAATAAATGCCGTAAATTCCGGCGGAGTTCTCACGAATGTATGAAACCTATTTTAATCTGAGCAGCAAGCCGTTCGACCTGCTCCCTGACCCGCGCTTTATCTACCTGAGCAAGTCGCACAAAAAAGCCCTGACCTACCTGGATTACGGTATCCGGGAGCGCTCCGGTTTCATCCTGCTTACCGGAGAGGTCGGCTCTGGTAAAACCACCCTGATCCGCGACCTGCTTGAAAAACATTACGATAACATCCTTCTCTCAAAAATATTCAACACCCGTGTGACCTCCGAACAGCTGCTGGCGATGATCAACGATGATTTCGGCCTGAATGTTCAGGGCAAGGACAAGATCACCATGATCCGGGATCTGAACCTGTTTCTGATCGAGCAGTACGCCGCCGGACATCAGCCGATCCTGATCATTGACGAGGCTCAGAATCTCTCGCCGGAGCTTCTGGAAGAGGTTCGCATGCTCTCCAACCTGGAGGCTTCCAACAGCAAGCTACTGCAGATCATTCTGGTCGGTCAGCCGGAATTGCGCACCATACTTTCTTCACCGGAACTGCGTCAGCTGCGCCAGCGTATCAACATCAACTGTCACCTGCAGGCCCTTAACCGGGAGGAGCTAGAGCTGTACATAGCCCGCCGCCTGGAAGTCGCCGGTAATCCGGATGCCGTCCGGTTCGAGCCGGACGCGCTCGAAGCCATTTTTATCTACAGCCGCGGCATTCCACGCCTGATCAACATCATCTGCGACTTCCTGCTGTTTCTGGCTTTTGCAGAAGAGACCGGCACGCTTACCGTTGATATGGTTAGCGATGTCATCGGTGACCTCGATTTTGAACACTACCACTGGATGGAGGATGGCACTGGCGGAGAACAGGGCAATGCCGACGGTTCGTCGATGGACAACCGGCGCGCTGATCCGGAACTGCAGAAAATGCTGGTCGAAGCCCTGCAGCGCATCGATACGCTTGAAAGGAACATCGCTGCTCCTCAGCAGAGTGCCAACAGAGAGCTGGAGGAGCGTATCGCCTCACTGCAGGCCAGTCTGCGCTCTCATGTATCCAAGACGGATGATCATATTCTGGAGCTGGGCAGGAAGCTGGAGGGATTGAAAGCCGCTCTGGCCGGTTTCGGGCAGATTCCGGCAGCCGAGACACCCAAAATCGGTTTTGTCCGCCGCATTTTCGGAGGTCATTCGCCACCCGGCCGAAAGGGAAACACAACATGAAAACCTGGATAACATGGAGCCTTCTTCTGGCCGGCAGCCTGCCGCTCTGGTCCCCCTCTGCGACCTCTGCCGCCGACACATCATTCAAGCCCTTTGTGGCTGTCAGCGAAGAGATCACCGACAACGTTTTTGAGCAGGCCGCCAACA
Source organism: uncultured Geobacter sp. (assembly GCA_964619855.1). Lineage (GTDB taxonomy): Bacteria > Desulfobacterota > Desulfuromonadia > Geobacterales > Pseudopelobacteraceae > JACRCG01. Next base: position 3,446 of record CAZUGI010000012.1, read on the forward strand.
AGCGCAGCGAATATATTACCCGCCTGAGGCCTGGTGCCACCCTGAATTACCAGACCCCTTTCTGGAGCTGGGACACGGCCTACACCTTCGAATACCGCAACTACGCCAGAGGCAGCAAAGCTGATGAGTTTACCCATGATGCGGCCTTGAAGGGGAACATTGCCCTGATCGAGAAATTCTTTTTTCTGGATCTGGGCGACACCTACCGGCGGGTGACGCTGGATGTATCCCGCAACGCCGCAACAGAAAGCAGCCTCTTTCTCAATCAGACCGATCAGAATATCGCAACGGTTTCCCCCTATCTGGTCTGGCGTTTGCGGGGAGACAGCACTCTCAAGACCGGTTACCGTTTTACCGACACCCGCTACTGGGATGCAACCGGGATCGAAAAACAGGAACACCGCGCTTTTGCCGATTTGACTCATCAGGTCACCTCCCGCTTCAGTCTGACCTCCGGATACGCATTTACCCGGCTTGAATCACGCCCGGCCCGCTTCAACAAGCATGATCTGTACGGTGGTTTCAAATACGAATATGCCGATAAATCCTCCATCTACGGCCAGATTGGCAACAGCTGGCAGAAGTTCGATGCCGGCGCCGATGTGACCAATCTTTTCTGGAATGCCGGAATAACCCATGATTTCCGCTTTGCCGTGGCAACTCTCGAAACCCGGGTTTCGACGACGGAAGACCCGCTGGCCGTATCGACCCAGGAAACCAGTTACTCTGCCAAACTGGAAAAAACCCTGCAGCGCGGCATGATCGGTCTGTCCTCATCCTATTCCGAATATGTCAACACGGCCACGAGCAGCATGGGACATCATAAACTGGCCCTTTCCGCATACGGGCGCTACGAGATCATGCAGGATCTCACCGCAAATCTATCGGCAACCGGAGAGCGCTTCAGCAGGGTGACAGCCGTCGATTACCCCTATCGCTTCACCGGAGTTGCCGGGCTGAGTTACGCCTTGAAGAATGATCTCACGCTGGGACTGACCTATACACATGTCAACAATCTGCTGGATCTGGAGCGAAACGCCGGATCGTATCAAGTCAACAAGGTGGTTCTGGAAGTCAAGAAAGCCTTCTGATGAGCAGCACGCCGTTGAAACCTATCATTTCTTTCATAATTCTGACCTGGAACTCGGAGGGATATCTCAGGCGCTGTCTCGATTCTTTATTCCGGAAGTGCTCCGAAGAGAAATTGCCTTTCGAGGTGATTGTGATCGACAACGGGTCTCGTGATGATTCCTGCGTTGTCGTCGAGGAGTACCGGAAAAATATTTCCGAGGGATTTCATCTTATCCGGCTTGATTCAAACCGCGGGACCACCTATCCGCGCAACCTGGGGCTTAAGCAGGCTCAGGGTGATATTATTTGTATTCTGGATTCAGATACGGAACAGGGTGAAGGCAGTCTGACAGCTGTTATCGGACGTTTGTGCTCCAACGAAAAGCTTGGCCTGGTCGTTCCCCGTTTGCTGCTACCGGATGGTTCAATACAGAACTCCGTCAAGCGTTTTCCTACCATGCTTAACAAGCTTATGAAAATTCCCAGAATTGTATTCGGGATCAGCACCAGGAATGAAGATTTCTACGAAAACTTCCCATTTCAGGAAGAGTGTGAAGTTGATACGGCCATATCAGCCTGCTGGTTTTTCAGGAAAGAGCTGTTGCAGAAGGTAGGCTATCTGGATGAGAAGATCTTTTACGCACCGGAGGATATAGACTATTCATTGCGGGTCTGGAAAGCGGGATACTCAATTCTGTATTATCCCGCTTTTACGGTTCTGCACCATACCCAGCAGATCACTCACAGAAAGCCCCTCTCCAAAACATCTTTGAGTCATTTCGGGGGGCTTTTGTACTATTACAGGAAACATGGCGGCTGGCTGATCCGGCCTAGAATCTGAGTGATTGATATATTGTAACCGCAGATGAACGCAGATGAGCGCAGAGTTGGAACCAAAAAGAGCAAGACGAATGATGTTGTTTAACCCAAAAGAATAAAGATTCTGAGGTACCCCAAAAAGGTTTGCTTTTCTCCGCGTGCATCCGCTTTTATCTGCGGTTAACAGAATTGAAAAGTTTTTGAATGGGACCGCTGATGAACGCAGATGAGCGCAGAGAAGAGCTGAATACGATAACCGAAAAAATTATTGGCTGTGCATTTACTGTTTCATCATGCCTTGGCAGTGGTTTTCTTGAAAAAGTATATGAGAATGCACTTGCGCATGAGATCAGAAAAGCGGGCCTCGATGTTTCACAGCAATATGATATTCAGGTGCATTACGATGGTATTGTCGTAGGTGATTACGTTGCCGATCTTCTTGTAGAACGCTCAGTTCTTGTAGAGCTTAAAGCTATGAAAGCTCTGGACAACGTACATCATGCCCAATGCATGAACTATCTCAACGCAAGCGGATATACAATATGCCTTCTCATAAATTTTGGTTCTCCAAAACTAGAGGTGAGGCGGATAGTAAACCAGTTCTGATTTTTACCGCCGATGAGCGTTGATGAACGCTGAGTTAAAACCAAAAGCACTGTCGGGCGCTTTTGACGTACCCCAAAAGATTTGCTTAACCGCTTTTATCTGCGTGCATCCGCCTTTATCTGCGGTTAATTGAAGATGTTATCTCATGTCGGAAATTTTTACACATTGTGTACTCTAGCGCCTTACATCACCATAATTCACTTTAAAACAGCCTGTTACGCCGTTGGCGTGTTGTGTGCTTGCCGGAACAGTCGCAGTAATCCGCGTATATCGGTGCGTAAAAATGCAGGTAAAGGATTCCTCTGAATATGATCAGCAAGATTGGTGCGACACTGCAGTGGCTTCCGTACTACCTGGCTCGGGAAGCGCGCAGAACCATTCAGGGCGAAAGAGTGCCCCCCAAGCATGTCTATCTATGCATCTGTGATCATTTCGAGCCTTACTGGAACGGTGCCGACCGGACAACAGCCCGTAAACGGATTCAGCGCTGGCTGGATGAATATCCGAAGATAGCCGACAAATACCGCGATTCTGACGGCAATGTGCTCAAGTACAGTTTTTTCTACCCGGAGGAAGAGTACCAGGTGGATGATATGAATGCGCTGGCCGGGCTCTGTCATGCCGGTTACGGCGAGGTTGAAATTCACCTGCATCATGATAACGACACTTCAGAAAATCTGCGACGGACACTGATTGACTACAAGAAGCGTTTGCACGAGCAGCATGGTTTGCTTTCGGTAGATAAGAAAACCGGCGAAATTGTCTATGGCTTTATCCATGGCAACTGGTCACTCTGCAACTCCCGCAAAGACGGCCGTTGGTGCGGGGTGAATGATGAAATAAAGATACTTCAGGAAACCGGCTGCTATGCGGATTTTACAATGCCGTCGGCACCCAGTGACACTCAGACCAGAAAGGTGAACAGCATTTATTATGCGATTGATAAACCGGGCATGCCGAAGTCACATGATTGGGGAGTGGATGCGGAGGTTGGCAGGCGCGGGGAAGGTTTGTTAATGGTACAGGGGCCACTGGCTTTGGATTGGGGGAGGAGGAAGTTCGGAATGATCCCCCGGATCGAACATAGTGGCTTGATGGGGAATTTTCCGCCGACCCGTGAGCGGGTAAAGTTATGGATTGATGCCGGGGTGTCGGTGAAGGGTGCACCAGAGCATGTGTTTGTTAAGTTATATACTCATGGGACGCAGGAAGATGTGATGAGGATGCTTTTTGATGATAGGGGATTCGAGCGGATGTTTGTTTCCCTGCAAGAAAGTGGCGCAGATGTCAAATATGTCAGTGCGAGAGAAATAGCAAACAGAATCCACACCCTGAATTTGAGCGAGAGTTGAATCGGCGCATGTCTCAGTCCCTTACCAACACGACTTTCAAAAACATAAGCTACAACGCGATCGGTAAGGTTGTTGCTTTTATGTTTCAGTCGGTGGCCAATATAATACTAAGTCGGGAGCTTTTTCCGGAAGATTATGGTGTTGCAGGCTTTGCAATGATCTGTGTTGCATTTATGAAGAACTTTTCCGGTTTTGGAATAAATCGTGCGGCAGTACATGCTAAGGATTTCGATGAAAAGGGAATGGCAACCGCATTTACCCTAAGACAGATAATCGGGGTAATGGCATTTATCGTTACAATAGCGCTATCAGGTTTGGCGGAACACTTTATCCAGCATCCGGCAATTACATCGGTAATCAGAGTGCTTGCATTTGCAATTCTGATAGACAATTTCAGCCTGGTTTCAACGATATACCTCGAAAGAAATCTGAAATTTTCCATTATCTCTTTTGCCGAAACAGGATTAACCGCTGCAAGCTCAATCGTAGCAATTGTTCTCGCAATGAATGGATTTAAATACTGGAGCATTGTTTATGCATTCCTGGCGGCAAATACTGTTTTTGTATTGATTACTTACTGGTATATGCCGTACCGGTTCAGGTTTTCGATTGATGTTGAAATAGCCAGACAATACCTGCGGTACGGTTCGACAGTTTTTCTGACCGGGCTTTTGTCATTCGCTATTTTCAACGTGGATAATTTCATTATCGGCTCAGTCGCCGGTGCAGCCCAACTTGGTTACTACGCCATTGCCTTCAACTGGGGATCTATGGTCTGTTCAATCATGGGTGCGGTAGTCTTCGGGGTGCTTTTTCCTACATTTTCAAGGATGCAGGGTGAGCCGGAAAGATTAAAACAGGCATACCTGAAAATTATCCAGTACACAGCACTATTTAGTTTGTTGTTCAATGTTGGTCTGTTCTGCGTTGCTGATAATTTTCTGATTTCAGTCCTGGGTAAAGGAACCGACAAATGGCTCCCTTCTCTTGTAACATTGAGGATTCTTTGTCTTTATGGCGTAGTTAGATCACTTGTCGAGCCCGCATCATCTTTACTTATGGCGCAAGGAGATACGCAGATTCCGCTCAGGGCGAGTATCCTGGTCGCTTTGATTGAGCTTGCTCTGGTATATCCGGCAATCAGATTTGGAAGTATTGAGCTAGTAGGCTGGGCGGTCTTGTTTGCCTATGTATGTCAATTGGCTATTTATCTTCCAGCGCTGAACAAGCTCAGCAAGGTTTCTCTCAGTGAAGTCTGTAGGACGATCTGGCCGGCTGTGGCATCCGGTGTATTTATGTGTATCAGTTATTATTTTTTAAATAGTTTGCTTGATCAAGGCCTTGCAAAACTGGCCATTAGTATTGTGTTACTCACATTGGTGTATCTGGTTGTGTATGGATTTATGACCCGTTGGCGGGTTTATCTTCAATTGAGAGATCTATTACCATTAAGTCGCTAATAAGATGAGAGGTAGTTATCAAAGTGCTGACTTTTTTGGTTTTTATCTATTTGACTTTATACTACATACGCCCGGCAGAATGGGTTCCTGGACTTATAGGCGCCCCACTGCTCATGGTATTTGGAGTCATTTCGCTCCTGTTTCTGGGGTTTGGAGTAATAACTCGTAAATTCCCCAATGTGTTCTCAGGTCAGGTTGAGCGAATGATGTTTGGTTTTTTGAGTGCGATTGCCCTGTCTCACTTAAGCCATTTTTATGTTGGGGGTGCTATAAATTCTCTCAATTCATTTCTGCCTACCATCACAGGATTTTTTCTTGTGATTTGTTTTATTGACAATCGAAAACGATTAAACGCTTTTCTTTTGTTGCTAATCTTTTTGACAGCATATTTAGCTTATGAAGGATGGAATCAATTTTCTTCCGGGTTTTCAAATAGTGGCTTAATGCCGCTCTATGAGAAAAAAATCCTGGTTGACGGAGAAATACTTCAAATCCCTCGAATACGATGGTACGGCGTGTTTAATGACCCCAATGATCTTGGCCTAGCACTCGTTTTGGTAGTACCGTTTCTGCTTGATATGCTCCTTCGTAAACGCTTTTTAGTTCCGTTGGTGACGCTGCCCGTCATAGCAATCGCTATTTATTACACCAATTCACGCGGGACTGTCTTGGCAGGACTTGTTGCTCTATGCAGCTATTTTGTCATCAGGTATCGCAGTGTTTATGGTGCATTAGCCGGTGGACTGTTTGCGGTTGCTCTTTTTTTGTTTGGACCAAGTAGAATGTCTTCTGTTTCAGCGGTTGAAGAGTCCGCGTATGGACGAGTTGAAGCCTGGTATGAAGCGTACCAGATGTTTAAGGCTAACCCCGTTTTTGGCGTCGGGCAAGGAATGTTTACGGAGTTTCACAGCCTGACTGCCCATAACTCTTTTGTTTTGGTTATGGCCGAACTTGGCTTTATCGGACTCTTTTTTTTTACGGGTTTTTTTTATTTTTCTTACCATTGGCTTTGGAATAACTTTTTTAAGACGGGAAGTATGCAGATACTACATGATGATATTGGATTGGTGAGTGCTGCTTATGCCAGCCTCACAGGAATGCTGGCTGCCATGTTTTTTATAAGTCGTTCTTATATATTGTTACCATTTATGCTGGTAGCTATGATCACTGCATTGACAAGAATTATTGGTTTAGACCAGCAGGATACTCTTGCTTCTACAACAGACAAGCCCAGTCACCTTAGAAATATTGTGGGATTAACGTTAATGCAAATTGTAGGGATAAATATTGTTGTAAAGCTACTTATTTAAAGTGTGTCTGGGGTTTTATTGTGCAATCAAGAGGACGTTACACTGTACTGCATCTTGTTATTAGCCTCAGGACTGGCGGATTGGAGAGGTTTGTAATTGATCTGATTGAGGCGAACAAAAATGAACTCAATCAGTTTGTTGTATGTCTTGAGCAGGCGGGGGAGTTGGCCGGCAATTGCAATGTCGAAGTAATCTCACTGAATATGCCGCCGGGTCTGCATGTAGGTACGGCATGGGATATAGCCAAAATTGTCCGAGAAAAGCGTGTCAACATTATACACACCCACAATGAAAAAGCACAATTCTATGGTGGAATATCTGGCTTGCTGACGAATGTTCCGGTCGTGCATACAAAACATGGAAAAAATTGCCTTGATTTCCGTACGCGCTTACGAAACAACCTGTCTGCCAGATTATGCAGGAAAGTGGTGGCAGTCTCTCAGGATGCTGCCATCGAGTGTACAAGGGATGAAAATATTCCTTTACATAAGGTACTTACCATATTGAACGGAGTAGACACGGAACGTTTTTCACCTTGTAACAATTGGCATGAAGCTAAGAAAAGACTGGGTTTTAGCGACGATACATTGGTAATTGGTATCGTAGCGCGACTTGCACCCGTCAAAGATCACGCTACGCTTCTGGAAGCTTGCAGGATACTAACGGAATCCGGCCGTGATTACAAACTGCTGATAGTAGGAGACGGTTCTTTAAGGGGGCAGTTAGAAGAACGCGCCAAAGCAATGGGAATCAGCAATCAGGTCAGTTTCATGGGGATGCGAGAAGATATTCCAGATTTGATGCATGCCATGGACATTTTTGTACTTTCATCAATCAGTGAAGGAATCTCTTTAACTTTACTTGAGGCGATGGCCTGTTGTCTTCCTGTTGTTGCAACAGCCGTTGGGGGAAATCCTGAGGTTGTTGTGGATGGTCATACAGGATATCTCGTTAAGGATCGTAGCCCTGACAAATTGGCTGAAAAGCTTGAGGTTTTTTTGTCAAATAAGCAGTTAAGAAATACCATGGGTGGCGCGGGGCGGGCTAGAGTTAATGAGTACTTTAGCCTTCAAAAGTGCGCATTTGAATATCGCAGTCTTTATTCATCAATAATGAGTTAGTTATGAAAAAAAACTTACTGGTGATCACAACAATTTTTCCTAATCCACTGAATATGACCGCTGGATCCTATAACCGTGAAATCATCTCGGAACTTTCCGAATATTACAACATCGATGTAATTGTTCCTATTCCGTGGACACAATGCCTTAGAACTGGAAAGCCTAAGGATTGGGTACTTAACAAAGCCAGGGTACATCATCCGATCTTTTATTATCCCCCCGGTTTTTTGCATCGAACTCATGATTATTTCTACTTCCTCTCTATTAGTAGACTTATTAGGCAGTTGATTTCGTGTACAGCCTTTTCAGCAGTACTTGGCATGTGGTTGTATCCTGATTGCAGAGTAGTAAAAAGAGTAGCTCATGACCTCTCTGTCCCATACTATGTTAAGGTCCTTGGCACAGATGTGAACAGGCTAGACTTGAAGCATCCCCTTTTTCCTCAGTCAATGGAAGTATTGCAAGACGCCTCCCGGATTATCTGCGTTTCAGAGGGGTTAAAAAACAGGCTTGTGTCTCTTGGAGTATCACCTGAAAAACTTTTCGTCCTGCTCAACGGCGTAAATAAGTCAATATTTTTACCATGTAGCATTGAGATTGCCCGCCAAAAACTGGAACTGCCGATTAAGCAAGAAATCATCCTTTTCGTCGGTAATCTAAAGCGTGAGAAAGGGTTAGGCGAACTCATTAGTGCATTCAGTATAATTAAGAATAATCCAAGTCATTCTGAGGCAGTTCTCTGTTTGATAGGTGAGGGCCCATTCGAACGTGAACTTAGGCAACTTATAATTCATCATGGGATGTCAGACTCGGTGCGTTTTTTGGGTCGGCAAGCACCTTTAGATGTTGCTATGTGGATGAATGCAGCTAATTTACTATGTCTTCCCAGTTATTCTGAAGGAATGCCAAATGTAGTACTTGAAGCTCTAAGTTGTCACACGCATGTTGTTGCTACATCGATTGATGGTATTAATGAATTGGCGTGCCTAGATGACAGGATTATAGTTGTTCCACCGAGAGAGTTTGTTGCGTTATCGGAAGCAATCAATTCCGCGCTTGAAAAATACAACAAGTCACCGGGTAAATTAATCATTTATAGTTGGGCTGATTTTGCAAATACTGTTTTTAAGTTGATTAGTTAATGTGCATATGAAAATTTTACTTTCTTTGTTAATTGTCGTTACGTTGAGTGATATTAAGTTCGGAGACTCGAATGAGAAGAGTATTGATTGTTTCTTACAACTTCCCTCCAGTTGGTGGTGGTGGTGTTCAGCGTGCCGTTAAATTCATCAAATATTTTAATTCATTAGGTTGGTCTGCTGATGCGGTCTCAGCCCAAAATCCATCCGTTCCGCTTGTAGATGAAAGCCTGCTTCGCGAGTTGCCTATCGACTGTATCGTTTTTCGCTCAAAAACATTAGAGCCGTCGTATGCCGTAAAAGCATCAATGAAAGGCTCGAGTGATGGTAAAAAGTCTCTTAAATCAAGACTAGTCGCAATAGCTAAGAAGTGTGCTGGGCATGTATTGTTGCCGGATGCCCAGATGCTCTGGTGGCCGCATACTTTTTTTCTCATGAACAAATTGTTGAAGCAGCGAAATCATTCCGTAGTATTTGTATCAGGCCCTCCGTTCTCGACTTTTGTTCTTGTTGTATTACTGTCAAAAATGCATCAAATTCCTAATGTAATTGATTATCGTGACGAGTGGTCCTTTTCACGTGACAACTGGGAGAATGCTGTTAAAACCCCTTTTGCAAAATGGGTTGACTCATGGTTGGAAAATTATGTTGTTAAAAACGCAAGTGCCATTACCGTTGCATCTCCATACTATGAGCTATCACTTAAAGAAAGATACCCTGCATTTTCTGGGAAAGTGCGCACTATCACAAATGGCTATGATCCCACTGATTTTGAAGGAACTGATTTTTTTATAGAGGCCCATAATGCAGAGGATATTATCACTATTCTTTATACCGGAACAGTTTGGCGTGCAACATCCTTTCAAGCATTTCTTGATGGAGTACATTCACTTGCGAATGTCAGTCCTGGCGCTGTCAAGAGGCTATGTCTGCGGATTGTGGGTAGAATTGTTCAGGAGGAGTTAGCGGTTATAGAGCAATTGAAGAGTCTTATTAGCGTTGAAACAGTTGATTATCTGCCCCATAAGGAAATTTTCAAGGAGATGGTTTCAGCGGATCTGCTTTTACTTACCTTATCAGATTTGCCAGGGGCTGATAAGATTATACCGGGTAAAACTTTTGAATATTTGGCAACCCCATTGCCCGTATTTGCAATCGTCCCTGATGGAGTGACTGTTGATATTATCAAAAATGAAAATAACGTATTCATTGCGTCACCCGGAGATACGGATTCAATCAAGCGGATACTAAACGTTTTTCTGGTAAATAAACCAAAAAAGGAAACTAGATTTGGTATTGAAAAGTATAGCCGTCCGCAGCTTACCAGAAAATTGGTTGATTTGTTTGAGCAAGTGATAAAATAGCAAAATTTATTTTCACGTTATTGGAATGGAAATGAAACCCAAATTACGTATCGCTCTTGTCGGATGTGGGCAAATTGCAGATGGTCATGTGAGTGAGATTGCTAAGATAAAAACTGCGGTGATGGTGGCGGTGTGCGATTCAGAGCCAATCATGGCAGAGCAGCTTGCCATGCGTTTTTCCATTCCTAAATGGTATGATAACTTTGAGAACATGCTAACAGTCGAAAAACCCGATGTTGTACATATATGCACTCCACCCTCTTCGCACGCCTTATTAGCCAAATTGTCTGTTGATGCCGGGTGTCATGTATACATAGAAAAACCATTTGCTCTCAATTATGAAGAAACGGATGAATTAATCAATTATATAGAAGCAAAGGGGAAAAAATTCACTATTGGACACAATAGCGAATTCGATCCACCCTCTGTGGATATGAGAAATCTGGTTGTTCGGGGTGATCTTGGAGACGTTGTGCATGTGGAAAGTTGGTTTGGCTATTCTCTTTCCGGTTCATTTGGGAAAGCAATTATGTCCTCCCCGGATCACTGGGTACATCGTCTGCCCGGCAAGCTATTTCATAATAATATTAACCATATGCTGAACAAAGTCACTGAGTATGTCCATGATGAAAAGCCATACGTGCACGCCATATCCTGGAAAGCCGGGGGTGCAACCACATATGGTGATGTTCGTGATGATATTTGCGATGAACTGAGAGTTCTTATAAAAGGAAAATCAGTTTCGTCTTATGCCACATTTACGTCCTCTGTAAAACCGGTAGCACAGTTTGTGCGTGTGTACGGCACTAAAACATGTATGACACTTGATTATGTATCGAGAACAGTTGTTGCAGATAATGGTGCCCAGTATCCAAGTGCCATCGGTCGGTTACTCGCTGGCTATGCAAAATCCTGGAGTTATTTTAAAGCTTCTTTGACGAATACGAAGAGATTTATAAAAAATGAATATCATTATTTTTCCGGACTACATTTACTGATAAGTAAATTTTACTCCAGTATTATCGAAAATACGCCTCAACCTGTTTCTTCGGCAAAAATAAGACAAATAGCCTGGATTATGGACGATATATTTAGCCAGACTGGAAAAAACAGATGACGATACTGATCACTGGTGCAACTGGTTTTCTTGGGCGCAAGGTCGTCTCTGCATTTGCCCACTCAAATATTGGTGATATTCGTTGTCTTGTCCGGCCAGGAACAGGTCTAAATGGATTGAAGGATGCGTGTGGAGACCGGTTTGAGAAACTCCATTTAATACAGGGGACACTTCTTTCCTTGGTCGACTGCAAAAATATTGTGCAGGGCGTTGATCTTGTAGTTCACCTTGCGTCTGGAACGTCAGGATCACCGGCTGAACATTTTTTAAATTCGTCAGTTGCTACCAGGAATCTTCTTCTGGCCATGTCTACAGAGAAAGCTAAACTGATTCACTGTAGCTCATTCTCAGTGTATGGCTGTTCAGGACTTCCTGCGGGTGCCATGGTCAACGAGGACACTGCAACAGAGAGTGTGACGCAGAAACGTGATATTTATGCACAATCAAAAATTCATCAAGAAAAACTGGTAGTAAACATGTGTCAGTCTGCAGGCGTCAGATATTCAATAATTCGTCCAGGGGTTATTTACGGTCCGCATGGCTCAGCCATTTCGTCGCGTGTAGGGCTGAAACTTTTTGGTCGATTCCTGCATCTAGGTAGAAACACCATACTGCCATTGACATATGTAGATAATTGTGCAGAAGCGTTTAGAGTCGTGGCAGAACGTGGCATTTTTAATGGTGATATTTATAATGTTGTTGACGATGACCTTGTTACTTCCCGCACGTTTCTTGGACAGTACAAGCAACATGTAGAAAAACTTAAGTCAATCCCTGTGCCATATTGGGTTTTATTACTCATTTCAGCGGCCTGTGAAAAATACTTTGACTATTCTGGAGGTCAATTGCCTGATATTTTCACTCGGTATAAGACCAGATCAATGTGGAAAGGCTTTACTTATTCAAATGAAAAATTAAAAAGAATTGGCTGGTTTCCAATAATCGGTACGGAAGAAGGACTGAGGCGACATTTTCAATTTCTGGCCTGTCGTTAACGTATAGTTGGTCACATATTTTTATTCAAACTGGGTAAAAGTCGCACTTATGTAATCATACAAAGGAGACTTTATGAAATTCAATCTAGTTATTATGAGTATTTGTTTAATGTTTGTATTATATCCAACATTTTTATTTGCTGCTGTTACAGTATCGGTGGCACCTACAACAGAAAGCGTATTGACTGGCAGTGTGCGCTCGGTTTACTCCAATGTTCAAGGTGATGCAAATGTCGGGGTCACATGGTCAGCAAGCGGGGGGGCACTAGTAAATTCCGTAGGATTTACTACCTGGACTGCGCCCGCAACTCCTGGAACATATACTGTTACGGCTACAAGTGTTGCAGATGTGACCAAAACGGCAATAACTACCTTTACTGTAGTTTCTGCTACAGTGAGGGTATCGAACATCCCAGCGCAAGCGACAATATTTAAAAACCAGCCGATGATAATTCAGTCTATTCTATGGGGTAATACTAACAGTGCTGTCACATGGTCATCATCCGGTGGCACATTATATGGAACTGGCCGAGAGGTGGTTTTTAAAACTAATGTTGCAGGGACATACACTGTTACATCGACAAGTGTGGCCGATAATACCAAATCAGCCACGACTACCATTGTAGTAACCAACAACGCATGGCCGGGGTTAGCTACTCCAAACAAGACCATGCCGATTGATTGTACTGCCACAGGAAGCGGGACGACCTACAATGTCACAACTGAGGCCGGAATGGATGCGGTCCCGTGGTCAACACTAGGGGCAGGCGATACGGTTAGAATTCATGCTGGCACATACCACAAGCAGTTGCTGATTTCTACTTCCGGTACGAATTCACAGCCGATAAGGATTTGTGGAGTGCCAGATGCTACCACAGGAGCGTTGCCGGAATTGAACGGAGCAAATGCAACGGCAAAAGCCGGTTCTCTGTATGGATCAGGCCTGGGAGATATGCAGATATACGGTGGGATCACTATTTATAACTGGGGCGCCGCATATTACGGCAGCACACCGCCGCAAAATATAATTATTGAAGGCTTAAAGATTTCCGGGTTCAATAGTGGCAATACATTTACCGACCTTTCAACTGGACTTGTAACTTCATATGCAAACGGAGCAGCGCCGATAAGAGTTCAGCGAGGCGGAAATATCACTATCAGAGGCAATGAGCTTTCTAATAATGGCAATGGGTTGTTTACGATGTCCAAAGATGGTGTCTCGTCAGCCATGACAAAAAACTTGTTAGTGGAGGGTAACTACTTTAGCGGTAACGGCGTTGTAGCATCATATTTGGAGCATCAAAGTTACCTGCAGGCGTTCGGATTGGTCGTACAAGGTAACTATTACGCTGCAAAACGAGCTGGCGATCTCGGAGGTCAGTTAAAAACACGGTCGGTACAGCAATTCGTGCGATACAACTATTTTAAACCGGCCGCCAGAATGATTGATCTGGTTGAGGAACAAGATGATTTGCCGCTAGTTTTCCCATGGTACGGACTTGCCGCTGATGAATTGCCATATACCAGCACCACTGATGTTATTGCCAACTCTGAGGCATATCAGAACCAGTTCATTTACGGAAATATATTGCATAACGCCGGGCCTAGCGTTACGGGGTGGATGGTGCATGGGGGCGCTGACACCAGTTCTCAGGATTATAACTATGGTGGAACAGTCTATTTTTATCACAACACAATATTTGACGGTGTAGCTTCTAACCAAATATTCAGATCGGGTATCTTTGATTTTGGGCCGTATCAAACAGTTGTTTCGACTCATACTACGTGGCCCACGGCCCGGATGACAAATAACGCCGTTTATTTGGATACGACAACAGCTCCCGGCCTTACAACATTTTTCGTCAATCGCTATAAATCTGATCGGGTAATCCTTGATAAAAACTGGTTTTCAACCGCATGGGGTAGTGGAAATACAGCGGGCGGTGATGGTACAGGCATCGCCACGGCTGCGGGGGATGGTGGTGCTGCTGCAACATGGCAGGGAGGGACATTAGCCACACAGGTAAGTGGGATTGCAAATTTGGTAACCGGCTCCTCAATTCCCTTTAACACCACTAGCTACGTTCCTCCAGCCGGAAGTCCATTGCTAAATGCAAGTGTTCCATTGACAGGGCTGGCCGCATCTCTCCCGCCTTTAATGCAATATTCGCCTGTATCCTACCTGATGTCTATTCGTGGTGATATTTTGGATATTGGAGCTCTAGGAGTTGACCAAACTCCACCAGTAATATCTGTAAGAAGTCCCATCAATTCTACCAGTGCTCCGATATCCGGCAACGTATCCGATAATAGCGGTGTTGCAAGTGTCACGTTACAACTAGCTGGTTCACAACAGCTTATTGCTGCAACCATTTCAGACAATAGTTGGACTGCTACTGTACCAGGCCTTATCGAAGGCAGTAATTCAATAACTGCTGTAGCTATTGATATTTTCGGAAATACTTCTACAACTACATTGACGGTTGTTGTAGTTCCAACAACTCCAAACCCCGCCGCCACTGCCACAGCCACCACCACTACCGCAGCCAGCGGCGGCAAAGGCGGCTGTTTCATCGCCACTGCCGCTTACGGCAGCTACCTGCACCCGCAGGTCCAGGTATTACGAAACTTCCGCGATAACTATCTGCTTACCAACAATCCCGGTCGCGCCCTAGTTGCTCTGTATTATCACTACAGCCCACCGATCGCCGACTTCATTGCTCAACACGACAACATCCGCCTGGTTGTACGCCTGCTCTTGACGCCGATTGTGCTGATGGTTGCGAACCCGGAGATGACTCTTTTGATTTTATTACTCATTCCTGTCTGCTGGATAGTTAGAAGTAGGGTGCAGGGTGTAGGGGATAGGGTGCAGTACAGGACTCAGAGCACAGTTGACAGGGGATAGGAGATAACTGCGAAACGGCTATTTGCCTCTGGATTACTTGGATTACGCTGGATTTTTCGTCATAGGCAACGGCTTTACTCCTGGATAATCCTGAGAAATCCTGAAGCTGAAAATGGTGTTATGCCCTTCAGTACCTATAAAAAATATTTTAAAAGCAAATTTTTTTATTTTACAGGGATGTAGGACCCTCTGGGGCCTAAAGGGATAACGACGAATAAACAAATTCAAAGATAGCTCACTAGAAGGTTTAGGTTCCATCCCCATCATCCTCTTTATCCCTGTAAAAAATGCTTTAGAATCTGAATCCAGGGTAATCAAGAAGCTTATAACAAAATTGTATTGATCGGCTCCGTAATTAGCTCTATAATCAGATCTAAATACACGGTGAGGTGACATAAATGGATACCATATACGCCGATCTTTCAATCAGTATGTCCGAGTTTAAAAAAAATCCGGCCCAGGTACTTCGCTCTGCCGGTGAAAAACCTGTAGCAGTACTCAACCACAACAAGCCCGCGTTTTATATGCTGACACCACGGCTCTTTGAATCTCTGATCGACGAAATGACAGATCGGGATCTGAACGAGCTGGTGCGCACCCGTCTTGAGCAAAAGGATGCCGCCATAGAGGTGGACATTGATGCAATTTGAAGCTTCAGGCACACAGTCACGTTATCGCCTGAAATTTATTCCTGATGCCCTTGCCGAGTGGGAAGCGCTGGATGGAAGCGTCAAGAATGTTCTGCGTAAACTACTCAAAAAGCGCCTGGAACAGCCCCATTTACCTGGTGCACGTCTCCACGGTGATCTAAGTGACTGCTATAAAATAAAATTGAAAAAGCTGGGTTACCGTCTGGTCTACACCGTCGAGGATGATGTCTTGGTTGTGCTGGTGCTGGCAGTGGACAAACGGGAAGATCTTTCAGCCTATCATGCAGCAATGGATCGTCTTTTGAAGGGGCAGCTCCAGTGACTTGCCGACCAATCCCCATGTACCGGTGGTTAGTTGGTTGGGATGTTATATGACAACATCCGCCTGCTTGTGCGCCTGCTTTTGACGCCGATTGTGCTGATGGGTGTAGTGGATAGGGTGCAGTACAGAACTCAGGGCATGGCTAAAGACAGGGGATAGGAGATAACTGCGAGACGGCTATTAGGCTCGATCAATTCCGACGACATACCATATTCTTAGATTATGCTTCCATGCAGCATTTGATGAGCTTTTTATCAAAGGATTCCACAGTTACCCCGTCAATTCTGGCATAGCCACACAACAGGGAATCTACGAAATCCAATCCCTTTACGGCGTAAAGGCGGAGAGCTTCTATTGCCACCGAGGTATTGTTGGTAGAAATATTCGGCAACATGAGAAAACGGGACAAAACTTCTGAAATATTTTGTCTTGAAACTTTGTAAACACCCTGCATCACATAGACAACTTCAGCAAGCACTTCAAAGGGAGCATGTACTTCGTGATGTTCAAGTATCTTTGCCGCTTTTTCGGAAAGCACAGGGTCGTCTTCCAGTAAGTAGCGAAGTATTATGTTGGCATCAACGAAGCGCATGTTTTTCCTGCATGGCCTGGGAAAAAGCCATTGTTTCCAACTCTCGAAGTGCGGGATTCGCGTACAGTTTCAGCGCACCCCGCACCGGTGAATAATCAACTGTATTATTTCGTATTACTTTTGCCGGATGTTGTCCTGTAAGAGTTTTTTTGAGATGATGAACCATTTTTTCCAGCAGTTTCAGCTGGTCCACTGTCTGAAGCGACTCTATATGATGCGCCAGCTCTGTTATCTTGGCTGCTTTTGGCATGGCAAAAACTCCTAGTACGTATGATAATGGGCGTAGGATATCATCCAATGCAAACTGTCGTCAATGCAATTGGTCAAGGAAATGGAAGTCTGCTTTTGACGCCGATTGTGCAGATGGTGGCAAACCCGGAGATGACTCTTTTGATTTTGTTGCTCATACCTGTCGGGTGGATAGTTAGAAGGCGATTCAACGAAATAGTACCAGGATGGAAAATTTCAACCAGAGGAACATCCTGACTTCTTTTGATTTAACAGGGATGGAGGGGATACAGGGGATAACGGCGAAAAACAAATTCAAATGCTTTGGGGGTAAAACAATAAATCAACCAGGCCTTTTTGCTCAAAGGTTTATCCCATTCATCCCCTTAATCCCTGTAAAAATTGCTTTAGAAGTAAAACTTTTGATTTAACAGGGATGGAGGGGATACAGGGGATAACGGCGAAAAACAAATTCAAATGCTTTGGGGGTAAAACAATAAATCAACCAGGCCTTTTTGTTCAAAGGTTTATCCCATTCATCCCCTTAATCCCTGTAAAAAATGCTTTAGAAGTAAAACTTTTGATTTAACAGGGATGGAGGGGATACAGGGGATAGATCAAAGCCAGAAAGAAAGATTTTGGTTAAGACCATAACGACTTCAAGGCCCGGTTGTTGGTTTTATCCCATTCATCCCATTTATCCCAGTAAAATTGCATTTGATGTAAATCTTTTGATCTAACTGGGATTGAGGGGTAAAGTTAGCGTATGATTCATGAAGAACTCACCGAGAAGATTCTTAAATCATGCTTCGAAGTCAGTAATGAACTTGGTTGCGGATTTCTTGAATCAGTCTATCAAAAGGCCCTGCTAATCGCTCTCGTACAATCAGGCCTGAAAGCCGAAGCACAGACGCCACTGACAGTTATGTTTAGAGGACAACCGGTAGGAGATTTTTTCCCAGATATTATCGTTGAAGGCTCAGTATTGCTGGAGTTGAAAGCTGTAAAGGCACTTGCGCCTGAACATCTTGCCCAGGTTATGAATTACCTGAAGGCAACTGGAATCGAGGTTGGATTTTTAATCAACTTCGGGACATCCAAACTTGAATACCGACGCTTCGGTAATCGATTTTGACAACATATTAAAAACAAAAGCTATTTAACAGGGATGGAAGGGATACAGGGGATAGATCAAAATCAGAAAGAAGTTTCCTGTTTTCAGGGTCTTATCCCCTTCATCCCCTTAATCCCCGTATAAATTGCTTTATTAACAGGGATAAAAGGGATAACGGCAATAAGGCTATTAGCCTCGGAATTACTCTGGATTATTCTGGTTTTATCCTTTAGAATTTTACCTTTCCAGGAGGTTATTTGTGCCAACAATATCCATGTTTTTTGGAATACTGATCAGAATGTTTTATAAAGACAACAAACAGCACAATATTCCTCATATCCCTGTGAAAATTTTGGTTTCTTTGATACTATCCAAAAATCGCAATACGCTGAGGCATGGGAACGATTATGGGAAACAGGGCGCTTAAGCGGCGAATTGCAAGTTTACGTCGGCGTATCGTGGAGCATGAGGAAAAAATTGCCTCAGAACTAGAAACATCGCGACCTGATAGAGGGTTAATCAGGCATTGGCAAGTTGAAATTGATGCGTTTAACATCAGTCTGGAACGCGCTCTGAAACGGATTGGATAAAGGAGAATCACGATGGCCAGTCACAAAATGAGGACGGTATTATTTAATGAATTGGAGCAGGAGTGCCTGAATACCGTTAAGTATATTGAAGCGTTAAAGGTTGGCAGGCTTTCAAAAAATCAGAAAGAAGATATTTTGGGAGAGTTGTCGGCGGCTATTACGCACCTGCGAATCCAAACGGAACAATTCGATAAACATTTTGATGAACTTGTGTAATGGCGGATAGTAGTCAATGCGAAACGGTTGTTAGCCCCTGGATTACTGTGATTACTCTGGATTTTTACGTCATAGGCAATGGCTTTAATCATGGATAATCCTGAGAAATCCTGAAGCTGAAAATGGTGTTTAAAGGACTTATCCCCTCCATCCCTGTAAAAATGCTTTCAATCTGAATCCAGGGTAATCCTGAGGCCTAAAAAGAAAATTGTAATTTACACAAGACTGATCTGGTATTTTTACTAGACACACCTTTCAAATAGTGATATTTTCCCGCCATGCACATTCAATATGAACGCCAATTCGTTGCCCAACTTGAAAAACGCCTCTTAGACATTCAGCCGCTTATCCAGGTGCTTGTCGGTCCACGCCAGGTCGGCAAAACTACCGGCATTCGTCAGTTGCTTGCCCGCTTTGGTGGTCCATATCATTATGCCAATGCGGATGGTCTGCTGGTGACAGATCGTACATGGCTGCTGGAACAGTGGCAGAAAGCCTTGTTGCTGGGTGACGGCACGCTGTTGGTAATTGACGAGATTCAGAAGATCCCGAACTGGTCCGAAACGCTGAAACAGTTATGGGACAAGGATCCCCGCAGGATTCGGGTGGTTGTGCTTGGTTCAAGTTCGCTGCAGCTTCAGACAGGGTTGAGGGAAAGCCTGGCCGGTCGCTTCGAACTGACACGGATTTTTCATTGGACATACACGGAATTGAGGCATGCCTTTGGCTATGACCTTGAACGTTTTCTCGTATATGGCGGCTATCCCGGTTCGATAGAATTTGAGGGTGAGTATGAGCGCTGGTATGCCTACCTGAAAGATTCGATTGTTGAAGCGGTCATCGGTAAGGATATTCTGCTGAACCGTAAGGTTGGCAATCCTGCCCTGTTCCGCCAAGCGTTTGAAATTCTCTGCCGCTACCCGGCACAGGAAATAAGCTATACAAAGCTGCTGGGACAGTTGCAGGACAAAGGAAATACCGATCTCATCAAATATTACATTGAGTTGTTCTCCGGAGCGTTTCTGATGCATCCTCTGGAGAAGTATTCCGCGAAGGGATGGCTCACACGTTCATCCAGTCCCAAAATTCTGATCTCCTGTCCAGCACTCTACACGATGACTGAAGGACCACGGGTTCTGGAAGATCCTGAACGACGGGGACGGGTCTTTGAGCTGGCAGTGGGAGCTGAATTGCAGCAAATTTCGAGCGAGCTGTTTTATTGGCGGGAAAATAATGCTGAAGTCGATTTTATCTGCAATTGTCAGGGAAAAATCTTCGCGATTGAGGTTAAATCCGGCAGACGGAAATCTACTAAAGGAATTGATGCGTTTATGAAGCATTATCCCTCTGCCTGTCCGGTTGTTCTGACTATGGACAATTTTGCCATGTTTTCAGATGATCCCAAAAAGTTTCTGGGTGCTCTCTGATTTAACAGGGATGGAGGACCCTCTGGGGCCTAAAGGGATGCAGGGGATAGATCAAAACCAGAAAGAAGTTTCCTCAAACGAGTTCCCAGCATTTTCCATTTACTTGACAACGTGACACTAAAATTGGATATTGTCAAAACATGGAGGGTTCACATTATGCAAACAATGACGGTAGGTCATTTTAAAGCTCATTTTTCACAAGTACTTGATTATGTGCAACATGGCGAGGATGTTGTCATCAGCTATGGCAAGAAGAAGGAAAAAATAGCCGTACTGGTTCCATTTGACCGCTACGAAGGCAAGCCCGTACGCATTCTTGGCTTTTTGGCTGACAAGGCATCGTTTAAAATCCAGGCTGACTTCAAGATTAGTGATGACGAGTTGCTGTCTTTATGAGTTGCCTGCTTGATACACATGCACTACTTTGGACACTATTTGATCCCACCCGTCTCAGCAAAAAAGTGGTGGATTGTATCCAGAACCCGGAAGTGACCGTTTCGGTCAGCGTGGTCTCCTTTTGGGAAATCTCTCTCAAATACGGCACTGGCAAGCTGCAACTGTCAGGCGTTATCCCCGATGATTTCCCTGCCATAGTCCGACAGTCAGGCTTTGATATACTGCCGATTGCCGAGATCGATGCGGCGACCTTTCATCACTTGCCACGCATGGAGCATAAAGACCCATTTGACCGCCTGATTATTTGGCAGGCCATTTCTCGTAAGCTCTCACTCATATCCCAGGACAAGGCTTTTGTTGAATATCGAAAGCTGGGGCTTAAGGTGCTCTGGTAATTCGCTGGATATATTGTGAAGTTTGCTGCTGACACCGATCGTACTCTTTCAGTCTTTTTCAGCATTTATCTGAGTTCATCAGCGGTGTGATGACTTTTGAGGGTGGGATGGCACGTCGCTCAACGGCAATAAAAGCGGTTATCAGCGCTGTCCTGTTATGCACCGTGTCGCTGCTTACGTTTGCCGGTCGTTCGATCATGTCAATTTCCATACCTGTTCAGAATGCCGAGGCGATTGTTCTTGTGGCGGGTGCTTATGAAGAACGCTCGCCGCTGGCGGTTTCGCTGTTCAAAACCGGCAATGCAAAAAGCCTCGTTATTGTAAACGATGGTGTCAGAAGAGGCTGGTCACGAGAACATCAGCGCAACCTCTATACCACCGAGCGGGCTGAAATAGATCTGCTGCAGCAGGGCATTCCACGCCCATCAATCGTCATCCTTCCATTTCTTACAAGCGGCACGGTGCACGATGCCGCAGCCGTGCGGGATTATATAGCCAAGAACAATATCCGCAGCATCCTTTTGGTTACATCCGACTACCACTCCCGCCGCACGCTCTGGATTTTTCAGAAAGTGCTGCGGCAGCTTCCCGTCAGCATCGGTATTGAGCCGGCCCGCTCCTCTTTCAGCTCTTTTCCGGAAATTGTTCTGGAATATCTGAAGTGGGTGTATTATCTGATCCGCTTCGGGGGGGTGGATTCTGAACCTTTCAAAGGCGGTTAACCGCAGATGAACGCCGAGTTAGAATCAAAACAAGACGAAGGATTCTGGTTTACCCTAAAGGAAAAAATTTTGCCGCACCCCAAACGTGATGTTTTAATCCGCCTTTCTCTGCGTGCATCTGCGTGTATCGGCGGTTACATGATTTCATGAGTTACCAAATAGCTAATGCGATGACAGAAAATTCGGCACATGAAAAAGTTTGACCTTATCCGATATGCTTTTCTGGGGTTTTCCTGCCTGGGGGCTGCGGTTGTCGCTTTTCAATACAGGAAACGGAAGCGGCTTTCTGTTGTGTCATGGCTGTTGACCGGCATTATTGTCGTCGGTTTTGTTCTTCTGGCTGATATGTACCTGATCGAACCGAATCTGCCGGTTGTGGAGAAGGTGACAGTTCAGGATGGCTCTATGGCCGCAAAAATGCGGGGCCTGACGGTGGTGCATATCTCCGATATTCATTTGCGTCACAAGCCCGGCTTTCTTGAGGATCGACTGGTCTCACAGGTCAACGCGCTACAGCCTGATCTGCTTCTGATAACCGGTGATTTTCTTGATGACCTGGACAGTTTGCGGGATACAATTTATCTGCTGAAAAGCTTTAAGACCAAGGCCGGCGTGTACGGGGTGCTGGGAAATACGGACCATCATTTCTTTAGGACCAAGGGGCTGACGGCTGAGCTGCAGGCCTCGGGTATCAGCATCCTGCTGAATGAGAACCGCCGTCTTAATCTTCCCAACGGGCAAATTCTCTGGCTGGCGGGAGTCGATGATCCGGTCGGTCAGAGGCACAAACTGGACAAGGCGCTGGAAGGAATCCCGTCCGGCGAACCGGTGCTGCTACTGGCCCATTCACCGGATATTTATGTGCAGGCGGTGCTGGCTAAAGTCAATATGCTGTGTGTCGGACATACCCACGGCGGGCAGATCGGCATACAATACCTGATCGAGCGCTCTGACTATGCGAACCGCACTCCGTTTATGTCCGGCCTGTTTCATGACGGCAGTACCACCATGTACGTCAACCGGGGTATTGGGACAAAAACGCTGCCGGTCAGATTTCTCTGCCGTCCGGAGATTACGAGCTATGTGTGGCGGTAAAGTGAGAAAATGAGATTATGCACAGGCCCCTGCAGGCCTACAGGGATAATGGCAGAGCAACTATTTGCCTCAGCGCCCCCATGCATTCGAGATTCAGCGACTCAGTAGCTCCGTGACTGCCTTCCACACCCCAATTCCCCCTGTCGAACTTCTTTACAAAACCTCATCCAGTCCATCTGCTTAATATAAAATAATCATAAAAAACAGATAGTTATATGTTTGGCACTGCCATTGCAGATGGATATTCCAACACAGATAATAAACTTGCGAAAACTCGCATTAACCAACACTGGAGGAACAAAGAAATGAGAAAACAGATCGTGGCATTACTGACAGGGGCGATGTTGATGATGGCGGCGGCAAGTGTAAGTGCCACGACTATTGTGAATGGTGGATTCGAGACTGGAAACTTTAGCGGGTGGGTTCCATTTGGTCCTGGTGCAACATCTGTTGTATCTGTTGCTACGGCTTATGATGGTACAATATACAATCCAACAGAAGGAAACTACTTTGCCAAGTTTGTTGCAACATCGGGAGCTATCCAGAATCAAATTTCATGGAATGCTGGAGACTGGATTTCATTTAAATGGGCGTTTCTTGCAAAAGACTACATGCCTTTCAATGATTATTCACTCTTTTCCCTGTATCAGAATTCAGCAACTCAAACCCAGCTCGCCAGTGTAAAACTTTCTGATGTTGCAGCTGTAGGAAGTTACGGCGACACCGGGTGGAAGACTTACGGCTATCGATTTAATACTGCCGGTACCGGATGGATTCAGTTTAATTCGGTTGATGTTCTGGATAACATCAACAATTCAGTTCTGCTCGTTGATGATGTCTCGTCTGCCCCAGTTCCTGAACCTGGTACAATGGTGCTCCTCGGCGTTGGTATGCTTGGCCTTGCAATCTACGGTAAGCGCCGTATGAACAAAGAAGCCTAGTTTCTGAAGTCTTCCATGGATTGAAAAAAGGCGGTGCTCATCGGGCATCGCCTTTTTCATTAGCTTCGCATCTGCCGGGATTATTCCGGCTGATTAATCAAAAGCTTTATTCTCCGGCGATCTTGAAGTAAAAGTGTGGTCAAGCATACGACGCTATCATGGATATTCTCGCATACCGCTTCAACGTGTACTTACTGTTTGTCGGATTTCTTTACTGATATAAGGAACGCTTTCATGACCGGTTTCAGCTCAGCCTTTTATCGTTATCTCCCTTTTGCCGTCTTCATGGGGTTTATCGGCCTGGATGAGATCATCCGTTTTCTGGCCGGGCAGGGGTTATTCAAGCTTGAGGCGACAACCCTCTATTACCTTTATCCGGTCAAGGCCCTGACGGTCGGCGCTCTGCTGTTCCTGTTCAGGAAGCATTACGATGAGCTGAGCTTAAAAGATCTTGCCACCATCCCAGCAACAATGGCGACCATCGGAGTCGGATTGCTGGTTTTTGTACTCTGGATCAACATGGATTGGACGCTGGGCGCAGCCGGCGTGCCGCAGGGGTTTAATCCGGCCCTGCTGCCGGGGGATAATACCCGGATTATCATGACCCTGTTCAGGATGGCAGGGGCGGTACTGATTGTACCACTGATGGAGGAGCTGTTCTGGCGTTCATTTCTGATCCGTTACATCATTGACAAAAATTTCGACAGGGTCCCGATGGGGGCCTTTACCTGGGCATCCTTCCTGATTACGGTCGTGTTGTTCGGCCTGGAGCATAATTATATCTATGCCGGCATCATGGCGGGGGTCATCTACAATCTGTTGCTCTACCGGACCCGCAGCCTGGCTCAGTGTGTGCTTGCCCATGCGGTGACCAACCTGGCGCTGGCCGTGTATGTCATCAATAGTGGTAAATGGCAGTTCTGGTGAGATTCAAGTCTTTTGATTTAACAGGGATGGAAGGGATACAGGGTTAACAGCGAAAACACACATTCAAATGCTCTGGAGTTAAAACAAAAGACCAACCAAGCCTTTGAGTTAAAGGTTTTATCCCATTCATCCCCTTAATCCCTGTAAAAACAAAAAAGGCCTGCGTAACACCAGGCCTCCAGTCTTCCAATCTTTAATTGCGACAGTCAGTAAATGCACTTGAGCATTTTAAAGGTTTCCCGCATTACCGCGCCGGTATCGTTGACGTTTTCACTAACTATGTTGCGGAGCTGAACAAATGAATTGACGTTCAGTTTGCTTATCTGCAGGCCGATCCCGTTGGCCTCTTTCCTGACAACCTTCGCATTTACCTTCAGAGACGGCTGGTTTGAATGATAGACCGTGACGTGAACCGGGACATTGAGCGGAATCTCGTGGTCCGTTTTCAAATACATGCCACGCAGGCTCAGATTGTCGGTATTACAGATGACAACCTCATTGCCGTATTTGATGGAGGCCCCTACCGCATAATTGACTCTCGTAAAATTTCTGCTGTTCATGATTCCCCCCCGGATTGATGTAGCATGTACTCCGCAAGTCCGGTCCCTCAAGCAATAAGGAGATTTGTATACGATATTTGATCGCGACTATCACAGCAACAAATATGCCAGTATGTAACTAATCTAAACTACAGAACAATAATTGGTAACCCGGTTCATAGATAATGTGGTGTTAATTTATCCGACAATCATAGGTAGTGGAATTGCCTGCTATCCCTGGCTGCAGGAATCTATAATGTCGGGTTATTTTACAAATCGTGCCAGTGTAGGTAGCCACCCGCATTACTTCGTAATATTATTAAGCAAAATCGAGGCATTATGAGATTGGCACATAATTAGCAAGATAAAAACAGCGAGTCACAATCCATATTTTTCCTTACAGGAGAATACGCATATGAAAACCACCAGACTGAATCTTAACGGCAAGACCACTTTTGTTGCTCTGGCGATTGTTGCAGCCGGTATGTTCGCTTTCACAGCCGGGAGTGCTCACGCTACCCCGTATGGTACAGAAATCACCAAATATGATGGTGTTGGCATCAATGGGGTGGGGCTCTACAAAGAAGATAATGAGGCAGAGCCCGGTATGGTGCAGAGTCAGGCCTGGGATCTGGAAGGGTTCTTCCTCAAAGGCAAAAGTCTAACGATCGCCGGCGGTTATAATTTTTATACCGGCTTTGAAAACATGAAAGCAGGCGATATTTTTGTTGATACAAATGGTGATGCCATTTATGCACCTAATACGATTCCGGGCTTTAATTATAATCCCGGCTACAAGACTGTCAGCAATGATCTCTTTAAGTATGATTATGTTCTGGATATCAACTGGGCGGGCGGCACGTTTGATCTTGTAAAATTAAACAGTACCTCTGTCCTGAAAGATACCGAGTATGGCGCGCAGTACAACCAGCCTTCGAATCCCTGGACATATGTTTCAGGTGGTACAGTGCTCAGTTCCGGCAGTTTTAACACTTACGGTAAAGTGTCTCAGGGTGACACCGGCTTCCTTGGGTGGGGGGGGAATAACAATCATTTTGTTGCCACCTTCGACATCAGTTCGATTGACCTGAGTAATGGTGCAGTCTTCCACAACACTATGGAATGCGGGAATGACAACCTTATTGGCCAGGCTGCGCCGGTTCCTGAGCCAGGCACCATGGCACTGCTGGGTATTGGTATGCTCGGGCTGGCCATCTACGGCAAGCGCCGCATGAATAAAGAAGCCTAAACCTTGACGGTTTTCATACTTTGACCGGAGAGGCGCTGCCCAGGCAGCGCCTCTCTTTTTTTGAACAACAACCGAATTATCTTGCCGCTCTTCTGTCGAATTATCTTACAACTCACCAACCTTGCCAGCCTGACCCGTAAATTATTCTTAAATATCAATATGATATGGTTTGGCACCGCTCTTGCTTTGAAGTATGCATCGGATATTCCTGACTCAACTAATGAAAACGGCAGCCAATACGGGAGGGTAATAAAATGAGAAAGCAAATGGCGGTGCTACTGGCAGGGGCTATGTTCATTGTGACAATGACGGCCGGATTGGCAAGTGCATATACTATTAATTATCTAAGCACCAATACCACCGCAGACAAGACATCTCTTTATACCTATCTGAATAACTTTCAGATAGAGACATTCAATGATGTATCACTTGGAGCAGTTACTTCAACGGGTACAGCTTACGGGCTGTTGCCCTGGACCTGGGCGGGTGCCGGAAATGCAATGGTTGTAAATGGATCCTCTTCTGGTAAATATGCGGCGCCTTTTGGTCTTACCCAGGCCGATCAAACCAATTATGTATCTGTACCTAATCCTCTCGGCAATGGTAGTGTAACAGTCAGTCTGGGGGGGCTGTATGATTACTTTGGTCTTTGGTGGGGTTCTGTAGACTCGTATAATACGATTTCCTTTTATAATGGGACCACACAGGTCGCATCGTTCACCGGTTCACAGGTGATCAGCCCGAGTGCTGCGAATGGTAACCAGACCGCTCCTTCCACCAATCTCTACGTGAATTTCATTGATCTGCCTGATTTCAACAGCTTTAGGATGACAAGCACCCAGTATGCCTTTGAGGCTGACAATATTGCGGTCGGTAATGTAGTTCCCGAGCCGGGTACAATGATGTTGCTGGGGATCGGTATGCTTGGATTGGCAATCTACGGCAAGCGTCGCATGAACAAGGAAGCCTGACCGGTTCCTCCTCCATAGTCTGACAAGAAGAGGCGCTGCATTCGCAGCGCCTCTTCTTGTTTGTCGGATTATCTTACACGCATGAAAGTGGTTTCATTTTTGAACGATCATGGAACCATGTCCGGTGCCCTATCGGTTGAGGTCAACGGTGTCAGGTTATGCTTCTTCATCAGGTCATAGAGTGTCGGTCTGCTGACCCCCAGTTCCTCGGCCGCTTTGACGATGCTGCCGTTCTGGCGGTCAATTGCCGCTGCAATCATTTCCCGCTCAATCTTGTCCCTGGCCTCACGCAGGCTCACCACCGGCACATCTTCAGCCGCTGCCGGCGCCTCCATTTCACAGCCCAGGTCGTTAGGTTCAAGTGCGGCGGCATCACTCATGATGATGGCACGCTGGACCCTGTTTTTAAGCTCGCGCACATTGCCCGGCCACTCATAGGATTTCAGGAAACTGACCGATGCTGCACTGAAGCGGCGCACTTTCTTGCGGTATTCTTCGTTGAATACCCGCAGAAAATAGTTGGCCAGCAGCAGGATGTCATCCCCCCTCTCCCGCAGTGGGGGGAGGTTGATTGAAATGACACTGATCCGGTAATACAGATCCTCCCTGAATTTACCCTCTTTGATGGCCCGGTTGATATCTACGTTGGTGGCACAGACCGTGCGGGTGTCGATCGGTATGTCCAGTCTGCCGCCAACCCTCTGAATAACCCCTTCCTGTAGAAAACGGAGCAGTTTTACCTGCAGGTTGACCGGCAGTTCGCCGATTTCATCCAGGAACAGGGTGCCTTTGTTGGCGTACTGTACTTTGCCCGGTACGGTGGCGTGGGCACCGGTAAAAGATCCCTTCTCATGCCCGAACAGCTCCGATTCGAGCAGGTTTTCCGGGATGGCCCCGCAATTGATCGGAATGAAGGGTTCTTTTTTACGCAGGCTACCCTCGTGAATCGCCTGGGCCACCAGCTCTTTTCCGGTGCCGTTTTCCCCGGTGATGAAGATCGGCACGTTGGATGGCGCCACTTTTTTTATGGTGGAAAATATGGAGAGCATTTCCGGACACTGGCCGATCATCCCCCCTGATTCCTTTGATTTCTGCTCGATGGCGCGCTGCATTGAACGGTTCTGCTCTTCGAGGTTGGAAAGGTGAAACGCCCTGTTGATGATGACTTTTAGTTCACTCAGGACCGGCGGCTTCGGGAAGAAGTCGTACGCACCCATCTGCATGGCTTTCAGGGCATTTTCCCGTTCGCTGTTGCCGGTCAGCATGATCACCTTGACGTACGGGTCGAGTGTCAGCAGCTCGGCCAGGCCACGGAAACCTTCAACGGACGTGTCTTCGTGGGGTGGAAGCCCCAGATCAAGGATCACAACTTTCGGCTGATTTTTTTTAAATGCGCCGACACCTTCATTTACATCGCCGGCCAGCAGCACGGAGTATTCGTCACCCAGACCCCACTTCAGCTGTTGGCGGATATCGGCATTATCATCGACAATTAGCAGTTTTTCCATTGCAGCTCCTCGGCAGAACAGGCATGTGTCGTTTGTTTGTTAAAACATATAAGCAAAAAACCAACATCAAAATCAGGTTTACAGGGATAAAAGGGATGAAGAGGATAAATATGTAATGCCGCTAGGTTATCGACGCCAATATCTGCGTTCATCAGCGGTTAACCGTTTTAGAAATTATCCCCTTTATCCCCTGCATCCCCGTTATAGTATCGCCTCTTTAACATGAAAGCTACTGTGGTGCCGGCGCTGTTTTTGCGATGTCGGAAAACCATACGGTAAAGACGGAGCCGACACCTTCCTCGCTGCTGACCTGGATTCTGCCGCCGTGCGCTTCTATGATCTGCCGGCACTGGTACAACCCGATACCGAGTCCCTGCTTCTTGGTGGTTCTGAATGGCTTGAACAGCTCTGTTCGCAGAAAGCGGGTAGACATGCCGCAGCCTTTGTCAGTAACCCTGATATACGGCATGTTGGAAAATCCGATCTCCATTTCCACCGGATCATGCGGGGCTGATGCTTCTATGGCATTCATGAGCAGATTCAGGATAACTTTCTGAATCTCCCCTTCATCCACACGAACCATTTCCGCAGTACCTGAAACAACGATTCTGGAACCTACAACCATAAGAGCCGTTCTCTCGGCCAGATCAAGCAGATTTACCTGCTGAAGATTGATATGCTCCTGTTCGCCCAGATTTTTGAGTCTTCTTATTAGTTTCTGCATCTTTTCAACGGTGTTGCCGAGTGATGTCAGCATATCTGTCTGAAAATCGGGATTGTGCAGGTATCTGGCTGCATTCTCGACGATCAGCGACAGGCTTGACACCAGATTCTTCAGGTCATGCGCAACAAAGGTGGCAACATTGCCGATCGCCTCGATTTCGCGGGCATGGGTGATCTGATCTGACAGTCGCTGATGCATGATTGCGAGAGATGCCTGCCGGGCAATGGTTTTCATCAGGTCAAAATCTTCGTAGATATAGACTTCCTTTGTATTGATCGAGCGCCCCAGCACTATGAAACCCTCCAGGCGCTCGCCGTCGAAGAGCGGGACAACGAATGAGATCAGATTGTCTTTGAAGAACTGCGAGTCATCGGCATTAATTTCGGTGTTGTCCTCCTTGATACTGACGACCCAGGAACGTTTGGTCATGAAAAGCAGCAGTGAATTGTCCGGAGCGATGACCTGCTCCGGCAGCTCCATTTCGAATAGGGCCATAGGTACGTATCCGCCGCGGTTCTCCTCATAGAGAAAGAGCGCTGATCCGGTGATCCCGAAAATATCGCAGTATGCCGAAAGTATGTGCTGCAGCAGCTCATCGCCCGAGCGTGATGTGGAAAGCTGTTCCGTAAAGCGCAGCCACTGGGTTCGATAGTCATGTTTGTGCTGGTAGAAATTCTTGTGCAGTACCACCTTGACTTCACGACGGACCCGTTCTGAGAGCATCAGAATCAAAAGGGCGATCCCGATCAGAAAAGCCATCGATATAGTTACCGTCCGGGGGAAAACGCTGCCGAAGTGCTGCATTCCTTCACCCAGAATGCCGAGCAGGACCAGATAGATTCCGACCGTGAACAGGACAATGGATTTAAAGGCAACCTGTCTGGATACCTGAATGCGGACTTCTCCGCGCCGGAACAGAATCGGATAGATCATCAGTCCCGAAGCAACAAGGTACAAGAATGAGCGCAGCGTCAGGTAGTTCATGTTAAGCGACCGGTACAGCAGCGCCTGACTGTAGTAGAAGGCCAGCACAGTAAGTATGGTGCCGAGGCCGATCAGTTCGAATTTTATCTTCCAGCGCGCATCCGGGGATGCATTGGTAAGGGTTACTTCAAAATTGACCAGGGCAACAACCAGGCAGGCCATGATGGCTATGTAGTAATACAGGCCGGCAGTGCCGAGAAAGAGCAGTCGCTCATCCGGAAAATCGGGTGCATAGAAAAAGGCGTTCTGGGGGAGTATCAGTGGCAGTGCAGAAAAGAGAAAAGTAAATGCAACCAGTGTCCTGGTAAGCAGACTTAACTTCCATGGACCGGCTTGTCGGGCAAATGTAAGGCTGCAGAGAATCCAGGCGGGTGAAAGCAGAGATTCGGCAACCAGGGCGCACTTCTTCCAGAAAAAAGCGTCTGAGGGGCAGGTCAGGGATAAAAGGTCAAACATCTGAAGCAGGGCGGTAACCGCCAGGGCGGCAAAGAGGAACAGGCCGGACCGGGAGCGCTCCTGGTAGAGAGCATAACCCGCAACGGCCAGCAGCACGATAATTGCCGATATGGAGATGACGATGCTACTCATGCGGCAGGATGGTCACAGGTGCGCCATGTACCACGAAAGGGCGGCGTCAAGGCCGGCATCGATCGTGTGGCTCGGTTCGTATCCCAACAGAGTTGCGGCTTTGCTAATGTCGGCCTGGGAATGGAGTACATCGCCTTTCCGGAAATCACGGTAGTGCGGTTTGTAATCCTTTAGATGCGGATAATGCGGCAGCAGCCGGCTGTGCAGCATGGCGAAGAGCTCGTTCAGCGATGTGCGTGCATGAACGGCGGTATTGTAAATCTGGTTGATGGCGTTCGATTCTGTAGTGGTTGCCGCCAGAAGGTTCATCTGTACGACGTTCTCCACGAAACAGAAATCCCGGCTGGTTTCGCCGTTGCCGTTGATGTGTACCGTTTCACCTTTGATCAGGGCTCTCAGCCAGCAGGGAATTACGGCGGCATAGGCTCCTTCCGGATCCTGGCGGGGACCGAAGACGTTGAAATAACGCAGCCCGATCGACTCGGTTCCGTATGTTCTGGCAAATACATCGGCATACAGTTCATTTACATATTTGGTGACAGCGTAAGGTGAAAGAGGTTTTCCGATGACATCCTCACGCTTGGGGAGTCCGGGATGGTCGCCGTAGGTGGAGCTGCTGGCGGCATACACAAATCTTTTCACCCCTGCATCCCGGGCTGCTACGAGCATATTCAGAAAGCCGGTCACATTGCTGGCGTTACTCGAGATCGGATCTGCAATGGAGCGTGGCACCGATCCGAGGGCCGCTTCGTGCAGTACATAGTCAACACCGCAGCACACTTGGTGACAGGTAGCCGGATCTCGGATATCTCCTTCTGTAAAGCTGAAGCGCTGCCACTGGTCTTCAGTGACGTTATTTCTAACTTCATCCATATTGCTGCGCTTGCCGGTGGAAAAGTTATCAAGCCCCACAATTCTCTGATCCAGGTGTAGCAGATGCTCCAGCAGATTTGAGCCGATGAAGCCGGCAACACCGGTAATAAGCCAGGTTTTCGGTTCGGACTGCAGCTGCGTTTTTACTGTTTCATAGCGCGTCATACTGCCCCTTCACTCACAATGTATCAAAAACATTTCAGCTTTATCCCAATGGATTAAACCTCTACTGCATGATTTTACAGGGATAAATGGGATGAAGGGGATAGAATCTTTAAAATCCAGAGTCTTGGTTGGTTTTTATGTCGTTATCCCCTGTATCCCCTCCATCCCTGTAAAAGGAGCCTACAGCCTCCACACTCTTATTCCTGCCGCTGTCATCGTCCGCTGGTCATACATCCCCTTGACGTCTATCAGTACCGGATTTTCTCCCATCAGGCGGCAAAGGTCTTCCGGCGACCAGGCCAGGAACTGGCGGTGAGCAACTGCTGCGATAACGGCTGCCGCCGGTTTTAGTTCTGCAATCGGAACCGGCTGGACCCCGTACTCGTGCTGCGCTTCATCCGGGTCCGCCAGCGGTTCGCAGACCTGGACATGTATGCCGTAATCCCGGAGTTCGGTGATGATGTCGATTACCTTGGAATTGCGCAGGTCGGGGCAATCCTCTTTAAAGGTCAGCCCCAGCACGGTCACCGTGCTCCCCAGGATGTTGTGTCCGGCGTGGATCATCTCCCTGATTGCGCGCTGGGCAACGAACGTCCCCATACCATCGTTGATGCGTCGTCCGGCCAGGATTACCTGGGGTATATAACCGATCTTTTCAGCTTTGTGGGTGAGATAGTAGGGATCGACTCCGATGCAGTGACCACCGACCAGACCCGGTTTGAATTTCAGGAAATTCCACTTGGTGCCGGCCGCTTCCAGCACGTCATTGGTGTCAATTCCCATCCGGTCGAAGATCAGCGCCAATTCGTTCATCAGGGCGATGTTCAGGTCGCGCTGCGTGTTTTCGATGACCTTGGCCGCCTCGGCCACCTTGATGGATGCCGCCCGGTGGACTCCGGCGGTTACCACTGATTCATACACTCCGGCAACGATTTTAAGGGTCTCCTCATCCTGCCCGGAAACCACTTTCTTGATTTTGGTAAAGGTGTGTTCCTTGTCACCCGGATTTATTCTCTCCGGACTGTAGCCGACTTTGAAGTCGGTTCCGCAGACCAGTCCTGAAACCC
This sequence comes from uncultured Geobacter sp., assembly GCA_964619855.1. Classification (GTDB taxonomy): domain Bacteria; phylum Desulfobacterota; class Desulfuromonadia; order Geobacterales; family Pseudopelobacteraceae; genus JACRCG01. Next base: position 36,991 of record CAZUGI010000012.1, read on the forward strand.
GTTCCAGCACAGGCACACATTCATCTTCCGTCACACCCGGATAGACGGTGGATTCGTAGACGACAATGTCACCCTTTTTGAGTGCCTTGCCGACTGTTTCCGATGCCCGGTACATAAGGGTCAGGTCCGGCTGGTGGGCCTCATCCACCGGAGTCGGAACCGCTACTATGTGGAAATCGGCCAGAGCCAGCTCTTTCAGCTTTTCGGTAAAGAGGATATCGGCACTCTTCAGCTCTTCCGACGTCACTTCGCCGGTCCGGTCATGCCCGGACTGCAGCTCTTCGATCCTGACCCGGTTGATGTCAAAGCCGACGGTCCTGCGAACTTTGCCGAAGGCGACTGCCACCGGCAGGCCGACATAACCGAGCCCGATAACGGAAATAATTCTGTCACTGTTCATTCAAACTCCTTTTATTGAGCCTCAGCGAGGCAGATATTCTCTGAAAAGCGGCGCAAAATCACGGATGAATTTCTCGCCTCGTGCGATAGCCTGTTCAACGTTTGTGTCAACCGGCACTGATATGCGTATAAAGGATGCATCGCGTCGCCGGTAGAGTGCCGAGTTCACAATTTCTGACAATTTAAGCGAGTATTCGTCCGAAAGGGTTCGGTCCCGCACCTGGAACCAGTACAGGAACAGCTCCCTGCTTTCGCCTTTCTGGTAGACGGCCCGCACCAGATTGATCTTCCCTCCCGGGATTTCAAGCACACCGCGACCGGTTGAAACCTCATACCAGCCGCTGCCCGGCAGGCAGTGTTTGGGTGAGTGGATTCCGCCGCTGTCTTTCCCGCCGCCATGATAGCCGATGTAGAGGCTGACCGATTTCCCTTCAGAATCCTTATACTGGTTGTAAAGATAATCGGTCGGTTTCAGCACACTGAGGATATTGGCGCTGAATTCGGTCCGGCCGGATCTCTGCCAGGAGTGTACCTGCTGGGGGAATTCGTTTAAGGGGCGGTTGG
>CAZUGI010000013.1:0-37664 GCA_964619855.1 uncultured Geobacter sp.
CACTCTCGGCAAGAGTCCGCATACTGAGATCTCCGCCTGTTTTCCATGGTCTAATCAGACGTTCCACATACTTTCCGATCAAGTCGGTCTCGATGTTGATCTCATCACCGGTGCGAAGCTGTTTCAGGGTCGTGTTGGTGAATGTGTGCGGGATAATGTTAACCGAAAAGCCTTCCTCTGAAACGGTATTGACTGTCAGGCTGATGCCGTCAATGGTTACGGATCCTTTTTCAACAAGATAGCGGCCATGTTCGAGCGGCAGGCTGAAATAGAGCTGATGATTTCCGGAACGTTTCTCAATCCGGGTCAGACGTCCGCAGCAGTCGATATGTCCGCTGACAATGTGACCCCCCAGGCGGTCTCCCAGTTTCAGAGCCTGCTCAAGATTGACAGGGTTTCCACTGCGCAGTCTGCCGATTGTTGTCCGGGCGATGCTTTCCGGTGATACGTCAAAAGTCAAAGTTCCGGGCCCCTTTTCAATAACCGTCAGGCAGGCGCCGTTAACGGCAATCGAATCTCCGGTGGCGATTTCGGAGGTCGGGAGCGCAGATTCCACAGTCAGCAAGCCAGCTTCGCCGCGCCGTGCAAAGCCTGCCACTCGACCGGTGACTTCAATCAGGCCGGTAAACATTCTGGTTTCTCCGGATAGGCATGGACGATCAAATCCCGTCCTGTGCGCGAAACATTGCCGTAAGACAGTTTGAAGGTATTGTTTATGCTGGTGATACCATGCAGTGCAAATGGAGCAAAGCCGTCACTGCCGAGTATACGGGGGGCGATAAAAAATACGAATTCGTCAATCATGGAATTTTTCAGCATGTCGCCGGCCAGTCGGCTGCCCCCCTCAAGCAGGATGGATTGAATACCCATTTTGCCAAGTTTCTGGAGGAGATCAGGCATTGAAACCCGCCCGTCATATTCTTTGCAGACCAGAATGGTCGCCCCTTGGCGGGTATAGCGAAGATGCACCTTGGGGTTGCTTTCAGTCGTAGCAATTACGGTCATCTTGGCCGACTCGCCCTCAATAACACCGACACTCTCCGGGGTTCTAAGGTGAGTATCCACGATCACCCTCAAGGGATTGCTGCCTCTGACATGGCGAACGGTCAGTTGCGGATTGTCGATGATGATCGTATCAACACCGACCATGATCGCATCGTTTGAAGCCCTCATCCTGTGCGCATGACGACGCGACTCTTCGCAGCTGATCCAGCGGGAATCGCCGGTGATTGTTGCAATATTTCCATCCAGGGTCATGGCGCATTTGCAGGTCACAAACGGGAGCCCGGTGGTAATATGCTTGATAAAGGCCCGGTTGATGGCCCGGCATTCATTTTCAAGCAGGCCGCAGGCGGTCTCTATACCCGCCTTACGCAGCTTGTCAAGTCCGGTTCCTTTGACCAGCGGGTTTGGATCTACCATGCCGGCGACAACCCGCTTGACCCCGGCCCGGATCAGGGCGTCACAGCAAGGTGGGGTCTGGCCGGTATGGCTGCACGGCTCCAGCGTAACATACACATCCGCCCCTCTGGCCGCTTCACCGGCCTGTTCGAGGGCAAATACCTCAGCATGGGGCCCGCCGGCCCGTCGGTGCCAGCCTTCGCCGATTACATTGCCGTCCTTAACTATTACGCATCCAACGACCGGATTGGGAGACGTTCTGCCTACACCTTTACGGGCCAGAGCCAGGGCGCGCTTCATATGTTTTGCGTCGATTGAGGTCATAATAACCTTAAATGAAGGGGCAAGTGTCAAGGGGCAAGGAATTCAAAAGCTTTTGATCGTATTTGTCCCTTTGACCCTGCTTTACTCCTATTTTTTCAACAGCTCCTGCAACTCCTGCATAAACTCGCTGATATCGCGAAAGGAACGGTAGACCGAGGCGAACCGGACATACGCGACCTCATCCATACCGTGCAGCTCTTTCATAACCCACTCACCGATGGTGGTGGTGGAAATCTCACGATCGGTCGATTCCTGAAGCCTGCTTTCCAGTCGGTCGACCAACAGTTCGATGTCGGTCTTTGATATAGGCCGTTTCTCGCAGGCCTTTGCAATTCCATTGATGATTTTCATCCGGTCGAACGGTTCGCGCCGCCCGTCTTTTTTGCATACCTGCGGCAACATTTCTTCGATCCGCTCATGGGTGGTAAAGCGCTTTGCGCACTGTTCGCACTCGCGTCGCCGTCGAATCGTGGACCCTCCCTTGTCGGGACGTGAATCAACGACTTTGCTGTCAATGTTGTTGCAGAAAGGACATTTCATTTTGTCGGCTCTTTGATACCGGATCTGAATTGGATGACAGTTATGCCGGTTTCGGCGATCATTTCACGGGCCAGTTCATCAGAGTAACCCTCAGCGTAGACAACAGTTTTGATGCCGGCGTTAATCAGCATCTTGGTGCAGATAATACAGGGCATGGTGGTACAGTACAGCGTGGAGCCGTCAATGTTGATGCCGTGCCTGGCAGCCTGGATGATAGCATTCTGTTCGGCATGCAGCCCGCGACAAAGTTCGTGGCGCTCACCGGAGGGGACCTTGTGTTTTTCTCTCAGGCAGCCAACCGCCTCACAGTGGCTGATGCCGGAGGGCACTCCGTTGTAGCCTGTGGCCAGTATGTTCCTTTCCTTGACCAGTATGGCACCCACCTGTCTGCGCAGGCAGGTGGAGCGGGTGGCTACCAGATGGGTTATGTCCATGAAGTATTGATCCCAGGATGGACGCTGCATATAATACGTTACCTCTGCTCCGATTTGCTGCCCAAATTACCCCACTATCGTGGCAAGGTCAATAAATTAACCTCTTATGAGCAGCAAGGTCTAATTGCGTTTAATGTCAACACAAGTCATGATGTCTTGTTGGTGACAAGAACGATTTGTATTGCTATAGTGCAAAAAAAACTGAAAGGGTTTCACCATGAAATCAATCATATGCGGCCTGTTCTGCAGTTTAACAATGATTTCTTCGATATCACACGCAGCAACGCAATCCGTTCCAAAGGGATACTCATCCTGGCAGAAGAGTGAGAGAAAGGTTGTTACTGATAAAAGTTCTCTTTTCTACGGTATACACTACATATACGCAGACAAGAAGGCCATGCAGGGATATCAGGCCGGTAACAGGTTTCCGGAGGGTAGCCGCATTGTAGTCGAGTTTTTTAATATCAAGGATAACCCGGCTGTGGACGGCCCCAAGAATATGGTTGTATTGATGCAGAAAGACAAGCGTCGCAAAGAAACAGGTGGCTGGCTGTTTGCCGGATTCGGTGCGGATGGCAAACCCAGCGGCATTGATCCTGTGAAAAATTGTTTTGACTGTCATCTGAAAGACGCCGCGCAGAAGGATTATGTAATCTCCACAATAAACGATTTTAAGCGCTAACTCATTAATTTTAATAATGTTTTCAGCTTGTTAGTTCACGACTTGACACCCTTAAGCTTTTAGGGTAGCTTGTCACGTCCTACCACAGGACATCTGTTTCGCATTCTAACCACCCCCATAAGTATTAATAGGTACTCCGGCATGAAAATTACTGCGGTTATCCCGGCCCGTTACGCCTCGATACGTTTTCCGGGCAAGGCACTGGCTGAAATCGGCGGCAAGCCGATGATCCAGCATGTTTATGAGCGCACCGCGCGAGCCAGACTGGTTTCACGAACAATCGTGGCCACCGATGACCCGCGCATCGCTGATGCGGTCCACAGGATCGGCGGAGAGGCGATCATGACCTCCACCGGCCATGAGACAGGCACCGACCGCCTGGCTGAAGTTGCAGCTTCGCTGGATTCGGATATTATTGTCAATGTTCAGGGCGATGAGCCCTTGATATGTCCTGACATGATCGATCAGGCTATTCAGCCGTTTCTGGAGGAAATTGACATCCAGATGGGTACTCTCAAAACCCGTATCAAAAGCCTGCACGACTTCCTCTCGCCCAATGTTGTCAAGGTGGTAACTGACAGTCAGGGTAACGCCCTCTATTTTTCACGTTCCCCATTGCCCTTTTTCAGAGACAAATGGAAAGATCTGAAAGACGAGTCATTCTGCTGCGGCAAGCTGCTTTGCTACAAGCATGTGGGGCTGTATGTATACCGCCGTGATTTTTTGCTCAAATTTGCCTCCATGCCGCCAACTTTTCTGGAAATATCCGAGAAGCTTGAACAGCTGAGGGCTCTCGAAAACGGCGTAAAAATCAGGGTGGTTGAGACTGAATTTGAATCGATCGGTGTAGATACACCGGATGATCTCGTCAAAGCCCAGGTGCGCTACCAGCAGATGCAGAAATAAACAGGAGCAGAATAAAATTATGAAAACCAAATTTATTTTTATAACAGGTGGCGTTGTATCCTCGATCGGCAAAGGGCTTGCGGCAGCTTCACTGGGCGCCTTGCTGGAGGCTCGCGGTCTGCGGGTGACCATGCAGAAACTGGATCCTTACATTAATGTTGACCCCGGCACCATGTCCCCTTTTCAGCATGGTGAGGTTTTTGTTACCGATGACGGTGCTGAAACGGATCTGGATCTGGGACATTACGAACGCTACACAAGTGCCGCGCTATCCAAGAAAAGCAATTTTACGACCGGTCAGGTTTATTTTTCGGTTATTACCAAAGAGCGCCGTGGAGATTATCTGGGAGGCACGGTACAAGTTATTCCGCATATTACCGATGAGATCAAACTCAAGATTATCGATAATGCCAAGGGTGCCGATGTTGCCATAGTCGAAGTGGGTGGTACCGTTGGTGATATCGAGTCCCTGCCATTTCTGGAGGCGATTCGGCAATTCCGTTTTGACCGCGGTCACGGCAATGCGCTGTACGTTCACGTCACACTGGTACCCTACATCCGAACGGCAGGTGAACTGAAAACCAAGCCGACTCAACATTCGGTCATGGAATTGCGCAAGATCGGTATCCAACCGGACATTCTGCTCTGTCGTTGTGAGCGTGATCTTCCGGCTGACATGAAAAAGAAGATTGCACTCTTCTGCAATGTGGCCGAAAAAGATGTCATTCCCGTCGTTGATTCCGAGCATATTTATGCTGTCCCGCAGGCGCTCAACAAGGAACATCTGGACGATCAGGTTGTGGAAAAACTCAATATATGGACCAAAGCCCCCGATCTTACCCACTGGCAGGATGTTGTCGAAAAACTGCGGCACCCCAGCCATGGTGAAGTCAGAATCGCCATCGTAGGTAAATATGTCAACCTGACGGAATCATACAAGTCATTGGCCGAGGCACTTACGCACGGCGGCATAGCCAACGATTGCAGGGTCTACCTCAAGTATCTCGATTCTGAGAAAATAGAGCTTGATGGAGTTGAAGGGCACCTTGAAGATGTTGACGGTGTTCTGGTCCCGGGTGGTTTTGGCGAGCGTGGTACTGAAGGCAAGGTCATGGCCATTGAGTATGCCCGCAAAAGAAAAATTCCATTTTTTGGTATCTGTCTTGGCTTGCAGATGGCGGTCATTGAGTATGCCCGTAACGTCTGCGGTCTTAAGGAAGCCTGTTCCCGGGAGTTTAGGCATGAGGATGGTGATCCGGTCATTCACCTGATGGAGGAACAGAAGGCGGTCAGTAAAAAGGGGGGCACCATGCGTCTGGGGGCCTATCCCTGCTCGATCACCAAAGGAACTCTGGCACATTCCGCCTACAACGAGACCGAAATATCCGAGCGTCACCGTCATCGTTACGAATTCAACAATAAATACCGCGCGGCACTTACTAAAAAGGGTCTTATCCTGTCGGGAGTGTATAAGGAAAAGGACCTGGTGGAACTGGTCGAGATACCAAATCACCCCTGGTTTCTGGCCTGCCAGTTTCATCCTGAATTCAAATCCAAACCTCTGGTTCCGCATCCGCTTTTCCGGGCTTTCATCGGAGCTGCCTTGACTCACAGAAACCAGAGGTAAGTCATGACCCGCGAGATAATAACTGGAAACGTGAAAATCGGTGCCAATCGGCCGCTGGTTCTGATTGCCGGTCCGTGTGTCATCGAAAATGAGGCGGCCACGCTGCGTCATGCCGAACGACTACTAACAATTTGTAATGATCTCTCCATTCCGCTTATATTCAAAGCCTCATACGACAAGGCCAACCGCACATCAATAAGTGCCTTTCGAGGCCCGGGACTGCGAGAGGGGCTCGCCATTCTGCGCAAAGTGAAGGATGCGCTGGGATTGCCTGTTCTCTCCGATATCCATTCCATCGAACAGATCACTCCGGCGGCAGAAGTGCTTGATATTATGCAGATCCCGGCTTTTCTCTGCCGTCAGACCGATCTGTTGATTGCGGCCGCAAAAAGCGGTCGAATAATCAATGTAAAACAAGGACAGTTCCTGGCTCCCTGGGATATGAAAAACGTGGCCGGAAAAATCTCTGCCAGCGGTAATGAAAATATTATCCTGACCGAACGTGGCGCATCTTTCGGCTACAACAACCTGGTCGTGGATATGCGCAGTTTTCCTGTTATGCGTGCCACCGGTTACCCGGTTGTGTTCGACGCCACCCATAGTGTGCAGCTGCCCGGCGGTCGGGGCGATAGTTCCGGCGGACAGAGGGAGTTCGTTGAATATCTGTCGAGAGCTGCTGTTGCGACCGGAATTGACGGCATATTCATGGAGGTTCATGAGGACCCCGACAGCGCGCTCTGCGACGGCCCCAACTCAATACCGCTGGGCGAACTTCCCGCCCTACTTAAAACTCTCAAAGCACTTGACTTTGTTGTTAAGCAGAGAACGGCACTATGACCATAATCGAAGAGGCGCAACGGGTTATCCGCGTCGAGGCACAGGCTCTGAATGCTATGGCCGACCGCATCGACAGTTCTGTTGAACGTGCTGTTGACCTGATTCTTGCCAGTCCAGGCCGGGTTATTGTCAGTGGAATGGGCAAGTCAGGATTGATTGGCCAGAAAATAGCCTCTACCATGGCATCCACCGGAACCCCCGCTTTCTTTCTGCATCCGGCCGAAGGCATTCATGGTGATCTGGGCATGATCATGACCGGAGACGTTGTGATCGCAATCTCAAACAGTGGTGAGACTGACGAAATTTTGCGGATTCTGCCGTCCATCAAGCGTCTGGGAGCTCATCTGGTCGCCATGAGTGGAAACCCGGCCTCAAATCTGGCCCGTTCCAGCGATGTGTTTCTGGATGTTTCTGTCAGAGAGGAAGCCTGCCCCCTGGGACTGGCTCCTACAGCTTCCACTACCGCCACACTCGCCATGGGCGATGCCCTGGCTGTCACGCTGCTAGTCAAGCGTGGCTTCAAGGCTGAAGATTTCGCTATTTTTCATCCCGGCGGTTCCCTGGGTAAAAAGCTGCTGCTGAGGGTAGAGGACCTGATGCACAGTGGCTCTGCTATTCCGCTTGTGCGGGAAGAAACGCTGATGAAGGAAGCGCTGTTTGTGATAACTGCCAAAGGTCTTGGTGTGACTGGAGTGTGTAGCCTTGAGGGCGCTCTGAAAGGGGTAATTACTGACGGTGACCTGCGGCGTTCGCTTGAAAAAGGGCATGATATTCTCAACCAGCGGGCTGATGAAATCATGAAACATAATCCTCTCCGGATAAAGCGTGGTGAACTGGCTGCAGCAGCCTTGCAGGTCATGGAACACCGCGCCATAACCTCACTTTTCGTATTTGATGACGATCAGAGTGCCGCTCCCTGCGGCATCATCCATCTGCATGACATCCTGAAGGCCGGCATCGCCTGATGAATGAGAGGCTAAAGGATATCCGGCTGCTGCTGTTGGACGTAGATGGTGTCATGACGGACGGCGGCATTATTTATGACGGCAATGGTCTGGAAACCAAAGTTTTCAACGTTAAGGACGGGCATGGCATCAAGATGCTTCAGCGTCACGGGATCGAGGTGGGAATCATTACCGGCCGGACTTCTCTGGTGGTGGATATTCGCGCCAAAGAGCTCGGCATCGAGCTGGTTTACCAGGGAGCGTTCAGGAAGCTTGACAGCTATGAGGACATCAAGCGCAGAACCGGACTGAGTGACGGCCAGATTGCCTATATGGGTGACGATGTCATCGATATTCCGGTTATGCGGAGAGTGGCTTTTGCCGCAGCCCCTTCAGACGGCCTGGCCGAAGCAAGAAATGTTGCCCATCACGTTACAGTTTGCGGAGGCGGACGTGGTGCCGTGCGCGAAATCTGTGACCTGATTCTCAAAGGGCGTGGCCTGTGGGGCGAGGTTGAAGGCCGCTACGAGTTATAGCCCTTCAATCTTTGTGCCAAAAATGAAACAGTTTCCACGTTATACTGGACAGCCCACCTTCCGAATGGTATAGTTCCCACCCATATGGTATCACCGGTTTTTATCAGGCCCGCACTGGTCATTTTGGTCAGCATGGCGATTGTTTTCATCGTGATTGCTGTGAACCGGAACGGTTCTAACCGCTCCACCCCGGTGCAGTCGGCCTCACAACAGCTTCCCCAGAATATCGACATCGCTTTAAAGCAGGCCCGGTTCGACGAAATCAAGGACGGTGTGGTTGACTGGGAGCTTGTTGCCGCTAAAGTTGAGTACGACAAGAGCGGTGAGGTTGCCTATCTGACCGGTGGAATCCAGATGGATTTCATGAAGAATGAAACACGCGGCGCGGTCAAGGTAACTGCTGACAGCGGTGAATACCGGAGTAACAGCAAGAACATAAAGATGCGGGGAAACGTACATGTCCTGACGGATGACGGCGTGCGGTTTAACACCGAAACCATCGATTACACGGCCGCCAATTCTCAATTCAAAACAGCTGATATTGTTACATTCCATCAGGAGCGTCTGTCTCTGAAAGCCAAAGGTATGGAGATGGATGTAAAGGACCGTCAGGCCCGTTTCTTTTCGTTGGTTGATGCAACGATAGTGGGGGTGCCGCTTTTCGGTTCGACTCCCAAAGCAGCTGCAGTTCCGGAATCCGGTTCCACGAAAAAACCGGTGATAAGTAAGAACCAAAAGAATGTTGTAAGGGAAAAGCGATGAAACCATTATTGCTCACACTAATGACGGTCCTGTTTTCAGTGTCTCTTGTTCTGGCTGCTCCGGTTGAAAATTCTGCTCGCAAAGACCGGTCGAATTTGCCCATAACGGTCAAGTCGAATGAGCTGACTGCGGACAACAAGGGAAAGACGGCGATATTTACCGGCAAGGTGGTAGCCAAGCAGGGTGACGTGACAATATTTTCCGATAAACTGATTGTAAATTATGCTGAAAGCGGCGGTGAGGTCGATAAGGTTGAAGCGATCGGGAATGTTCGGATTGTCCAGACCAACAGAACCGGGATTTCATCACAGGCCGTCTATGAAAGCCGTGACGGCCGGATAACGCTGACCGGTACCCCTGATCCCAAAGTATTGCAGGGTGCGGACAGTGTAACCGGCAGAATTATTACCTACTACGTTGATGATGACAAAAGCTTTGTAACCGGTGGGGGAGATCCCAATGCCCGCGTTGAGGCGGTAATCAATCCGTCGGCCAAAAAAGGTACTCCCGGTGGGCGTTGAAAATTCCAGACTCTGGACGAGCGGTCTCAGGAAGAGTTACGGAAACCGCCAGGTAGTCAACGGGGTTGACATATCCATCCAATCCGGAACGGTCACAGGGCTTTTGGGGCCTAACGGTGCCGGTAAAACCACCACCTTTTACATGGTGGTCGGATTGGCGCAGCCTGATGATGGTCAGGTGTTTCTGGGAGATGAGGAAATCACCGCGCTTCCCATGTATCAAAGGGCCCGGCTGGGCATCAGCTATCTGCCCCAGGAGGCCTCGGTGTTTCGCAAGCTCTCGGTGGCGGATAATCTACTGGCGATCCTCGAGACAATTGAGCCTGACAGGGATGTACGGCGCCAACGTATGGAGCAGTTGCTGGAGGAGTTTAATATCACCCATATCGCTGCCTCAAAGGGTTATGCCCTTTCGGGTGGAGAGCGTCGCAGGGTCGAAATTGCACGGGCGCTGATCACAAAGCCGCTGTTCATACTTCTTGATGAACCTTTTGCAGGAATAGACCCGATTGCGGTGGCTGACATTCAGAAACTGATCGTGTCCCTGAAGAACAAAAATATCGGTGTGGTGATTTCGGATCATAATGTGCGTGAAACACTGGGTGTCTGCGATTCCGCGTATATCCTGAGCGGTGGCGAAGTTCTCGAATATGGCACGCCGGATGAGATTGCAAACAGCAAAAGAGCCCGTGAAATTTATCTGGGTGACGATTTTAAATTATAGAGCCGGTTGAGGTTTGTAACTAGATGGCAATGGAGATGCGCCAACAACTGAAGATGTCGCAGCAGCTGGTGATGACACCGCAGCTGCAGCAGGCTATCAAGCTACTCCAGCTAACGCGCCTGGAACTCCAGACTCTTGTTCATCAGGAGCTGTTGGATAATCCACTGCTTGAAGAATCCACTGATATGGAAGATGTTCAGGAGCCGGACACTCTTGAGGTCGCGGAACAGGAACTTGAACCGACGCAGGAGCCGGCCGATTTCCATGAAGTGCAGACCGGCGAGGAAACCCTCCGTGATTGGGACAGTTATCTCGACGGCTACAATTACAGCTCCGGCGAACAGTACAGCGGAGATGAAGATCGCCCTTCATTTGAAAATCTGCTGACACGCCAGGGCACCTTGATTGACCACCTGCTCTGGCAGCTGCACATGGGGCAATATTCCGAGATGGATGTGCGGGTCGGCGAAGTAATCATCGGCAATATTGATGAATCCGGATACCTGCGCGCTTCTCTGGCCGAAGTTGCAGCCGCAAGCAATGCCACCGAGGAGGATGTGCTTGACGTTCTTGAGTGCATTCAGGAATTCGACCCGTCCGGTGTAGCGGCCCGTGACCTGCGGGAATGTCTGCTGATTCAGGCCCGTTTTCTGGGCATGAAGGGGAGTCCCGTAGAAGGAATCCTCCTGAATCATTTATCCGATCTTGAGAAGCGCAACTACAAACAGATATCCCGATCGCTTGGAATAGATATCAATCAGGTTCTGGTAGCCGCCAAGATTATTGCCGGTTTTGATCCACGCCCCGGCTCCTCCTTCAATTCTGAAGATGTTCACTATATTTCGCCTGACATTTTTGTTCACAAGGTGGGCGATGACTACGTGGTCATGCTTAACGACGAGGGTTTGCCTAACCTCAAGGTCAGCACGCATTACGCCGATGTCCGTGGGAATGGCTCGATCGATTCACAGGCAGAGGATTACATCAGCGATAAAATGCGGTCCGCCATCTGGCTGATCAAAAGCATACAGCAGCGACAGCGCACGATTTACAAGGTTGCCAAGAGCATTATACGCTTCCAGCGCGAATACTTTGACCGTGGCATCGAATATCTCCGGCCGTTGGTGCTGAGAGATATCGCCGAAGATATCGGCATGCACGAATCAACCATCAGCAGAGTGACCACCAACAAGTACATGCAGACCCCGCAGGGGCTGTTCGAGCTTAAATACTTTTTTAACAGAGGCCTTTCCACAAGCGAGGGAGAATTTGTTGCCTCAGAGAGTGTTAAAAACCGTATCAGGGAAATCATTGAGAAAGAGGATCCCAAAAAACCGCTTTCAGATCAGAAAATCGCGGAACTGCTTTCCGGACAGACGGTTAATATTGCCCGTCGCACAGTAACTAAATATCGTGAAATGCTGAAATTCGGATCATCTTCGGAGCGTAAGCGACATTTTTGACCGGCTGCTTTTTCCTTTCCGGAATCAGCAGATTGTCCATATTGCAGCACACAACAAACAGGAGGCTCGTATGCAGGTAACAACCACGTTCAGGCACATGGAACAAAGCGACGCACTGAAAGCGTATGCAGAGGAAAAACTTGAGAGGACGGCGAAGTATATCGATGAACCGATCAATGCCCAGGTCTATTTTGCAGTTGAAAAGAAGATCCGCCACATCGTTGAGATCGTAATTACCGCCAGAGGTATCAGCACCAAGGCCTCAGAAGCAACCAACGATATGTACGCCGCAATTGATGCCGTTATTGACAAGATCGAGCGCCAGCTCAAGCGCTACAAGGAAAAAATCAAGGCCCACAAGCCCAATGGCGATGAGCATGGCCGTCAGCTGTCCAAGAAGATCTTCCAGGCCGGCAGCATTGAAGACAGTGCCGATCCTGTAGTCATACGGACCAAAATTGAAACGGCCAAGCCTATGTCGGTAGAGGAAGCGGTCATGCAGATGGATCTTCTTCACAAAGATTTTCTGGTTTTCACTGATTCTGTCAGCAATGAAATCCAGGTCCTTTACCGCCGTAAAGACGGAAATTTTGGCCTGATTGAGCCGAAACAGGGCTGATTGACTGTAGAACACCGGAGAATTCATGGACGGTATCAGCCTATCTATTCAGGAAATTCTTAACGATACGGAATATGGTCTGGGCCTTACTCTGATCGGTGGTGAGCGGGGACTGGCCAACAGAGTTTCGAGCTCCAGAATTCAGAAACCTGGCCTGGCCCTGGCCGGATATACCGAGCATCTGCATCCCGATCGGATTCAGGTGCTCGGTAACACCGAAATTTCCTATCTGGAACAGATGGATCCTCGCATTGTATGCGAAACGATACGATCTTTGTGCGGCTTTCCGATATCCTGCTTTATCATTACTAAAGGGCTGCAGCCTCCCCCGGTCCTTCTTGATGCGGTTGAGAAGACCGGTATTCCGATTCTTGGAAGTCATCATCAGTCCTCCACATTTATTTCCCTGATTACCAAGTTTCTTGAAGAACGGCTTTTGCCCACGACGCATATGCATGCCGTGCTTGTTGACGTTCTGGGGGTCGGTGTCCTGATAACCGGTAAGAGCGGTATCGGCAAGAGCGAGTGTGCTCTGGATCTGGTTATCCGTGGCCACCGCCTGGTGGCGGACGACATGGTGTACATCAAGAAAAAGATGCCGGCGGCTCTGGTCGGTCAGGCCGAGGAGGCCATTCAGCATCTGATGGAGATTCGCGGTCTCGGGATCATCAATATCAAGGACCTCTACGGAGTATCCTCCATTCGCGACAAGAAGATTATCGATATGGAGCTGGAGCTTGTTGAATGGGATCCGGACCATGAATACGACCGTCTGGGTGTTGATGATAAAACTTCAACCATTCTCGGAATAGAGATTCCTCATATCTGCATTCCGGTCCGTCCCGGTCGCAATCTGGGATCTATCATCGAGGTGGCGGCCCGCAACTTTCTGCTTAAAGGGATGGGATACCACTCGGCCCGCGATTTTCAGGAGCGGCTGCTGGCCCGTATGGAGGCCCGGCCTCTCGGTGATGAGGTGGAATAGGCCATGAGAGTTATCGTCATAACCGGGATGTCCGGATCGGGCAAGTCCACCGCTGTCAGGGCGCTTGAGGATGAAGGTTTTTACTGCATTGACAACCTGCCGGTACGCCTCTTTAAACGTTTTGTCGATCTGATCGGAAAATCCGGTGAATCATTCAAGGGAATAGTCCTAGTAGCCGATATCAGGGGACGCGAGTTTTTTAAAGGCTATGAAAATGCGTTCCAGAAAATATCAAAAGCCGGGCACAGTATCGAAATTCTTTTTTTCGATGCTGTCGACGACATCCTTCTTCGCCGTTTTTCGGAAACGCGTCGCCGGCATCCCGCTGATGAAAGCCGCTCCGTTGCAGAATGTATACGCATCGAGCGGGAACACCTCTCCGGCCTGAGGCAGATCGCATCCAGAATCATTGATACATCAGAGTTCAATGTCCACCAGCTGAAAGACTTTATTCTCCGCATCATCAGGGGAGAGGAGGATGTCAATCCTCTGGTGGTCGAGGTGCAGTCTTTTGGATTTCGCTACGGGATACCGCTGGAATCCAGTATGGTCATGGATGTGCGTTTTCTGCCCAATCCTTTTTTTGTCCCGGAACTGAAAGCGGGTTCCGGGCTGGACGATGCCGTACGCGATTACGTTCTGGATAACGTCGCTACTGCACAATTTCTGGAATATTTTTTCCCGCTGCTTGATATGCTGCTTCCTGCACACAGACAGGAGGGCAAAGCCTATTTAACCATTTCAATCGGGTGTACCGGTGGGCGTCACCGCTCCGTTGCGATCGCTGAGGCCACCGGCATGCATCTGCAGACCGTCTGGCCGGCAGTCAGAATAATTCACAGGGATATAGAGAAGGGAAATCAATGATCGGACTTGTTCTTGTGGCACATGCGGGTTTGGCGACCGCGCTGAAGGCTTCGGCCGAAATGATTGTCGGTCCGATCGATGGCTGCTCCGTCGTCGAAGTTGCTCCCGGCGAACGTGCTGATGACATAATGGCCCGGGTTGTGGCCGCTGTGGGTGATGTGCAAAGTGACGGCATCATTATCATGACAGACCTTTTTGGAGGTACCCCTTCAAACATGGCCATGTCGTTCTTACGGGACGGACTGGTTGAAGTTGTTACCGGTGTTAACCTGCCAATGTTGATGGAATTCTGTTCGAAGCGGGGGAGAATGGCCGTTGGCGAGCTTGCTGGGGAATTGCAGCGTTGTGGTCGCGAAGGAATCGTAGTGGCCGGTGAACTGCTGAAATAATTTTGTGCCGAGGGGTGTTGTTTCAATATGCTACAACAGGATTTTCTTATCATAAACAAACTCGGGCTGCACGCCCGCGCTTCGGCACTCTTTGTTAAAACTGCCAGCCGCTTCAATTCCGATGTCAAACTGGCCAGGGAAGGGATCGAGGTAAACGGCAAAAGTATCATGGGCATCAAGATGATGGCCGCTCCCAAAGGCACCACTGTGCGACTCACCGTCGAAGGGGCCGACGAAACCGAGGCAATGCAGTGTATCGGTGATATAATCTCCACCGGTTTCGGAGAGGAGTAGCATGCGTACTTTCGCAGGAATCGCGGTTTCACCCGGGGTTGCTGTCGGGAGGCTGTGCGTAATTGATCGCCGCCGGGTTGCAGTCAATGAATACTCAATTGCTGCCGAAACGGTATCTTCCGAAATTTCCCGTCTGCATGACGCAGTTCTTGCCACCCGCAATGATCTTGAATCACTGAAATCCCGCCTGGTGTCATCGACCGGAGAAGACCATCTCTTTTTTATCGAGACCCATCTGCTGATACTGGCTGACGAGCGCCTTGTTTCGGAAACAGTTGCAATAATTGAAACCGGCCTTATCAATGCCGAAGGTGCTCTGCGGCGAACTCTGCATCGTTACCAGGAAATATTCTCAAGCATCGATGACCCTTATCTGCGTGAGCGCATCAGTGATGTGGAAACCGTCATAGAGAGAGTTCTGCGCTCCATGATAGGCGAGGCTCATGCCGAGGTTCCTCAGCATAGCGGACAGACCATTATTGCCGCTCACGACATTACCCCGGCAGACATTCTGCAGTTTGACCGCACCAACGTCATCGGAATTGCCACCGAGATCGGCGGACGAACGTCACACGCCTCCATTCTGGCAAGGGCCTTTGAAATACCTGCGGTGGCCGGTGTGGAAGGGATTGCCGATCCGCTCTTTGATGGTCTGCCGGTAATAGTTGACGGTCTGGGTGGCTGCGTGATCATCAATCCCGACAGCCAGACCTTCCAGGACAACCTCAAACGTAAACAGCATTACGAATATGTCGAGTTCGAGCTTCTTAAAACCGCATCTCTGCCCGCTGAAACTCTTGACGGATATTCAATGCTTCTCAAAGGGAACGTCGAGCTTCCTGAAGAAGGGGCTTCGGTTCTTAAGCATGGCGGCAGCGGGGTCGGTCTGTATCGCACTGAAATGCTCTTCATGAACCGTTCGACCATGCCGAACGAAGAGGAGCAATACTCAATCTACCGTGCCATGCAGCTGGCAATCGCACCGCATCCTTTGACCATTCGTACGTTAGATGCCGGGGGTGACAAGCTGCTTGAGGTTATGCAGGGCTACAGCGAGCAGAATCCGGCACTGGGCGTACGGGCTGTCAGGCTGTCGCTAAGCATGCCGGATGAGTTTGTCAAGCAGTTGCGGGCCATCCTCCGGATCAGCACCCATGGGCCGGTTCAGGTCATGTTTCCGATGATTTCAGGAATGGATGAACTGTTGCAGGCCAAGAATCTGCTTGATCAGGCCAAGCATGAGCTGACAGCTGAAGGCATTCCTTTTGATCCGGCAATAAGGGTCGGGGTAATGATTGAAATCCCCTCCGCTGTCATTCTTGGCGACCTCCTGTCGCGGGAGGTTGATTTTTTCAGCGTCGGTACCAATGATCTGATTCAGTACTCGTTGGCGATCGATCGTTCCAATGAACAGCTGGCGCATATGTATCAGCCTTTGCATCCGGCTGTACTGCGCTCCTTGCGACAGATTGTCCAACACGCCCATGCCGCCGGCATCCCGGCCTGCCTGTGCGGAGAAATGGCAGGAGACCCTCTGTATCTGCCGGTACTGCTGGGACTGGGATACGACGAGCTTTCGATGAGCTCCTCCGCACTTCCGCGGGTCAAAAGGATCCTGCGGCGCATAACCAGGGAGCGTGCCGTGAAGATAGCCGAAGGCTGCTTCGCTTTTTCAACCGCTGCCGAAGTGGAGATGTACCTGAAGCGGGAGATAACCCTTGATGTAGCCGAAAGCTTCGACTGATGTCTCCCACAGCAATCTATGCATCGTTTGCGCTTCTTTTCGGGATGGTGGTCGGCTCCTTTCTCAACGTATGCATCTGCCGTATGCCGCAGAACAAATCAATCGTTACGCCGCCCTCACATTGTCCGCACTGTTCCTACCAGATCCGCTGGTACGACAATATCCCACTGTTCAGCTATCTGCTTTTACGAGGGAAATGCCGCGGCTGCGGGGCGCACATTTCGCTTCAGTACCCGCTGGTTGAACTGCTGAACGGTGTGCTGACGCTGTTTCTGTTCCTGAGATTCGGCCCGACTCTGGCTTTTGCGGTACTTTTTCTGTTCTGCTCTGCTCTGGTGGTGATAACTTTTATCGATATAGAGCATCAGATCATTCCTGATGAAATTTCGCTGTCCGGCATCATAATCGGGTTTGTATTCTCATTTTTTTTACAGGGACACAACTGGCTCAACTCCCTGCTCGGTATTCTGCTGGGTGGCGGCAGCCTGCTGCTTGTGGCCTACGGCTATCAATGGCTGACCGGCAAGGAGGGTATGGGGGGCGGAGATATCAAGCTGCTGGCCATGATGGGCGCTTTTCTGGGTTGGAAGGCGATACCCTTTATCATTTTTGCCAGTTCAATGATCGGCTCGATTGTCGGAATTTCAATAATGATGCTTCAGAAAAAGGACTCGAAGCTGGCTATCCCATTCGGACCTTATCTGGCTTTTGGTGCTGTGCTCTACATATTCTACGGTCAGCCGCTGATTAGCTGGTATCTCAATTTCGGCGGATTCCATAAAGGATAGCGACATGTCTGTATATCGCCCCAGCCTGACCGTTGCGATCATGGCCTTTCTGGGTTTCCTGCTGCTGTTGACTTGGCTTCTTTTCAGCCTGCTGGCTTTTAAAACCGCCGCAAACGACCTTTATTCACAGAAGGGTGAGCATGCCCGCACCCTTCTGGCCGCCTTTGTCAGTCAACTCCCTGAAACGATTCCAACCTATCCGGAAGGGATCATCTCCCCGGATTCACCGGCTTCAATTTACGTTCAGAAGCTATCAGATGACGCGGCATTTACCCGTCTGACGCTGCTGGATGTAAACGGTAAGCCGATCTTCAGCGCCGGCCGCGAGGGCAGTGATGTTTTCCTGCCATTCAGCGGTCAGTCCAAAAAGGCGCTTGGAAATTTTATTCATCCGGATGGAAGCGGAATTTCACAGATAACGACGGTAACGCGAAACGGCCTGGCCGTCGGCAGAGCCGGTCTGGTGATGTCGCTTGCACCGGAAAAAGCCCGCCTGAGCCGATCCCGTCAGATGCTGATTACGTACTTTGTTCTTGATTTTATATTGCTGCTTGGACTGGGCTCTTTCATTCTCGCCCGTATCGTCGTCAATCCGATCAACCGTCTTCTGGCCGCCACGGAAAAAATTACCGGAGGGTCATACGGGCAGCGACTGAAGGTTACGGGTAGTGCTGAACTCGCCAGTCTGGCGGACGCTTTCAACGAGATGTCGGCTACTCTGCAGAACAAAGACCGGCAGGTTTCGGAGCATCTGGCGGCATTGGAGCAGGCTAACAGTGATCTTCATCAGGCCCGTGAAGAAGCGATCCGCACTGAAAAAATGGCGTCGATCGGACTTCTGGCGGCCGGTATGGCCCATGAAATTGGAACCCCGCTGTCTTCGATCATGGGATATGCCGATCTGGCTGCGTCTGAACAGCCGGATAACCCGGTCATTCAGGATTATGCCAGGAGGATTTCCGATGATTGTGCACGTATCGATAGAATCGTGAGGGGTCTGCTTGATTATTCACGCCCTCATAACGCAAGTCCGGGAGTTACAGATATTCGACAGTCGGTCATGTCGGCACTCGATCTGCTGACCCAGCAGGGTGCCTTTAAAAATATCAAAGTTGTGACATCTTTCGATGAAAATCTTCCTGCGGCCCTGGCCGATCCTCATCAACTTCAGCAGGTGCTTGTCAACCTTATGCTGAATGGCCGTGATGCACTTGCTGTGGATGGAACCCTGACGGTGGCTGCCAGGCTTCAGGACGGGCAGGTTTGCATAAGCGTACAGGATAACGGATCCGGTATCGCACAAGAGCATCTCAGGCATATCTTCGATCCGTTTTTTACAACCAAGCCGCCCGGCAAGGGTACCGGATTGGGCCTGGCGATCTCGGCCCGCATCATTGAAGGTTTTGCCGGGCGAATCACCGTAAACAGCACTCCCGGTGCCGGAAGCTGCTTCAGCGTTTGGCTGCCTCTGGCACCGTTGCAGGAAGGAGATAATAAATGAGTGGCAGCAAGCATATCCTGATCATAGATGACGAAGAAAATTTGCGACATATGCTGTCGGTCATGCTGACCCGGCAGGGTTATGTGGTTGACAGTGCGGCCAATGGCGAGGAGGGTTTACAGCGCATAAAGGAAAAAGCTTATGACTTCATCCTTTGCGACATCCGTATGCCGGAGATGGACGGCAAGTCTTTCCTTGCCAGAGCATTGGAGCAGAGCGTTATCGCACCGGTTATTATGATGTCTGCCTATGGTTCGGTTGAAACCGCGGTTGAGTGCATGAAAATGGGTGCCTATGATTTCATATCCAAGCCGTTCAAAAAAGATGAAATCGTAATGGTGCTTCGTAAAGCTGAAGAGCGCGAACGGCTGAAAGAGGAAAACAGCCGGCTTAAAGAGGCTGTGACTGGCCGCTTTAACTACAGCGGAATCATCAGTCACAACCCCAGGATGGAAGAGATATTCAGTCAGATTCGGAAGATCGCCGACCTCAAGACAACCGTGTTGATACTGGGTGAATCCGGCACCGGCAAGGAGCTTGTGGCACGTGCCATTCACCAGAATGGCAGACGCTCCGGCAAACCTTTTGTGGCTGTAAACTGCGGCGCCATCCCGGCCAATCTGCTGGAGAGTGAGCTGTTTGGTCATGTGCGGGGCGCCTTTACCGATGCAAGCAGTGATAAAGCCGGTCTGTTTGAACAGGCTGACGGCGGCACCCTTCTCCTGGATGAGATCGGTGAGATGCCTTTGGCACTTCAAGTCAAGTTGCTGCGGGTACTGCAGGAGGAAGAGATCAGAAGGGTAGGGGCAGCAGTCTCCAAAAAGATCAATGTGCGGGTTGTCTCAGCCACCTCCCGCGATCTCGAAGCAGACGTAAAGGCGGGTATTTTCCGCGAAGATCTCTACTTCCGGCTGAACGTGTTCTGTCTGCAGCTTCCGCCGCTGCGTGACAGGATCGAAGATATTCCGCTGCTGGCGGAACATTTTATCAACAGCATTTCGCATGGCAGGGCAATGGAAACTTTGAGTTTCGAGCCGGACGCCATGCGTAGCTTGATGGCGTATAGCTGGCCTGGCAATATCCGCGAACTACAGAATGCCATTGAAAGAGCGGCCATACTTTGCGAAGGGGATCGGATCAAGAACAGCACTCTTCCACCATCCGTACAATCGGCAGTCTCAACTCAGCAAAGGGGTGCCGGTCTTGATGAAGATCTTTCCATCAAGAAGGCCGAGGACGCTATCGAGCGGGATCTGATCCGTAGAGCTCTGACAAAAACAGGCGGTAACCGTACCCAGGCCGCCAGGATCCTCGAAATCAGTCATCGATCACTGCTTTACAAATTGAAGGAATTTGGCATAGAGTGATAAAAGTTGATCGTTAGCTGGCTTCACACAAAAAAATCATACCAACCGCCTGAAAGGATCCACCATGTTCAAAGAGCTATTAATTGCAGTTGCAGTCTCTTTCATTGTCGCTTCACCCTCATTTGCCATGGCCAAGGAGGGTTGTGGCGGCGTCTGTTCAACCTGCCACCAGCTTACTGAAAAAGATGCCACCGAGTATCTGAAAAAGACCGGCACTACAGTTACCTCAGTTAAGCAGTCTCCAGCCCGCGGGCTTTTTGAACTGCTTGTGGAAAGAGACGGTCAAAAAGGCATACTGTTGATGGATTACGGCAAGAAGCATCTGATTCAGGGGATGGTTGTTGATATTGAAAATCTGGCTCCGGTTTCAGCTCACCAGCAGAACTTCACACAGCCCAAAGAGCAGACTTCGCTGGATGTTAAGACCATACCGGTGGCCAATGCCGTCATAATGGGAAATCCCAAGGGTTCAAAAAAGCTTTATGTCTTCACTGACCCTGACTGCCCATACTGCCGCAAAGGTCACACCGAACTGAAAAAACTGGCGGCAATTGCTCCGGATGTTGCCATACATATCATGCTATACCCTCTGCCGATGCACCCGGCGGCCTTTGACAAATCCAGGACAGTCTTTGAAACAAAGAGTATGGATCTGATGGACAAGGCTTTTGAAGGCAAGGATCTTCCGGCACCTAAGAAGGATAGCAGTAAAAAGGCCATCGATGAAATTATTGCCTTTGCCAACGCCAACGGTATTTCCGGTACACCGACGCTGGTTATGCCGGACGGCAAGATAGAAGTTGGAATGCGGGATGCCGATACGATGAAGAAGATGCTGGAAACGAAGTAATCATCTTTCATACATACATTTCAAGTATAAATTGGAGCCCCCTACTATGAAAAGATTGCGTAGTAGGGGGCTTCAGTTTTAAAGTCCGGCAAGTATTAATTGCGTATTTTTGAGAGTCTGTACTATAAGAACTTTTAAAATACAGGGTCATAGCTCATTGTCTCTTTGGGCACTAATTTTGCTTAAAAGAGATTGCCATTCAGCCAAATGCTGTAGATCGCATGTGCTGCAGTTTTATTTAAGGAGAGATATTTCATGTTCAAATTTATGCTCATAGCTTGTTTTCTTATGATTCCATTGACATTTGCCCCGCTGGCTACGGCTCAGGACGGATGCCTTACGCATGATTGCTCATCATGTCATACTCTGGGGCAAAAGGAGGCGTCTGTCATATTGAAATCACTCAATTTGAATGTCAAATCTGTAAAACAATCACCGGTAAAGGGTATGTTTGAGGTGCTGGCGGAACGCGGCGGAGCAGAAGGGCTCATATTTATCGACTATGGAAAGAAGTATTTTATGCAGGGTGTCATGGTTGATGCGCAAAAGCTGGACACCGTTTCGTCCCATCCGCGTCCTCTGCCGGCAGAAAAGAAAGTGGTTACAATCGATCCTAGTACTATTCCGGTGCAGCACTCTTTTGTGATGGGGAATCCAGGCGGAAGCAAGAAGATTTATGTATTCACCGATCCGGACTGCCCATATTGCCGCAAAGCGCATGCTGATCTGAAAAATCTTGCCAAAATTGCCCCTGACGTTGCCATCCACATCATGCTATATCCTCTGCCGATGCACCCTGCAGCTTTTGATAAAGCCAGAACGGTACTTGAAAAAAAGAACCTTGAAATTTTAGATAGTGCTTTTGAGGGGAAGGATGTACCCAAGCCTACCCAAGATAGCAGCAAGAAGGCAATTGATGAAATCATCGCGTTTGCTAATGCCAACGGTATCAACGGCACTCCCACGGTTGTCATGCCTGACGGAAAAATAGAGGTGGGAATTCGGGATGCCGAAACGATGAAGAAAATGTTGGAAGGTAAATAGCAGTTTCTTAAAGACAAGTATCGAGTGTAATCTCCGAATTATGGAGTGAGAGGTGTGATATGAAAACTGCGCTGCGAGTTATTCTGACTCTCCTGATGTTGACGTCCCTTAATATTTCACCATCTTCAGCTGCGGTAATGAACGATTACTGCATCGTTCCACCTTTCATACAGGAGGTTGCCAAGCCGAACCTGCTGATGATCCTGGACAACTCGGCCAGCATGTATGATCTGGCCTATGATGACAAGGGACTGAAACACTGTTCCGGCTCCGCCACCACCGTCTGCTCGACCGATGCTGATTGCGGCACCAGCGGTGGCACTTGCACGGTCTTCGACCGTAACCCCCGCTATTGCTTTGATGACACCTACAAGGCTACCAACACCTACGTCGGCTATTTCAGCCGCTATCAGGCCGATGGTACCACAGCCATGTACTACAGCTACGATTTTACCAACAATATTTTTGTCCCGCAAGCGTCAACCTATACCTTCAGCTGTACCTCTACAGACATCAACTTTCTGGTCAAATCCGTTGCAAACCAGCTCTGCATTATCCTGGATCCAAGCAAAACTGTTGGCAGTCAGGTTGCCACCTTTGTTGCCTCCGGTAATTACCTGAACTGGCTCTCCGCCTCCAAGTTCGATGTGGAAAAGCAGGTGCTGACCGGTGGCAAGTATGTCACTAAACTCTGTGCGAATGACGCTACCAGGCCCTGCACCAGTTCCAATGACTGTTCTCCGACCACCACCGCCTGCAGCTCGGTTGCCAACCCCTTTTTGATGCCCGAGTCGCGTGGCTGCGTCGGCCAGGGATACATCAAGACAGCGCTCACTACCGATTTTGTCAACTTTGCAACTTCGGGAAACGACACTAACACACAACTTGGCATCACCTTTACGGTCAGGGGGCCTAACAACCCCTACAACAGCCGGGCAGCCTCCAATGGTGGCCAGACCTATCTTGACATATTTTACGGTAATACCCCCTATGATTATGGCTCCTGTCAGGCAGCCCTGACAGCTATCAACTCCGGCACAGTCGGGGACATCAAGCAATTGGTCGATGCATGTCTCGGAGCCACCAATAAGACCGGCATTTGCGCCAAATTCCCCAATCCCAACTGTTCCACCGATGCCGACTGTGTGGTCAGTTCGGGAGCAACAACGGCAGAAAACGTCTGCACCGGTGCTCCCAGTATGACCTGCACGACAGATGCAAACTGTACGCTGAACGGTAAATTCTGCTCCGGGAAACAGTCTCTGGCGTGTACCAACGACACCAAATGCACTCCGACTATCGCGGAGGTTAAAGGCGTATGCACCAGCGTCCTGCTGAGCTATTGCAAGAAGGGCACATCCGGTTCTACTTGTGTCCCCCCCGCATCAGTGGGCGAACTAGGGGCAATTACTACGAGAGCCTGCACCAGCGATGCAAACTGCTCATATGGCGACTGGGTGATATCAGGCTCCGGGGCCTGTGAGGGTTACAAACCGAGCTATGTGGCCAACTACGGTACCTGCAATACCTACACAAATGTGTCATTCGGTCCCTGCATAAGCAACAATCTTGGCCCATGCAACGGTGGCACCACGACCGGGGTCGTCAAGACCAAGGTGGTCTTCAACCAGTCGCTGCAGGAGTGTTGGAAGATTCGGCCTGCGGCCTCACGAACCGGCCCAGAGTATGGCTTCACTAACATGAACACGGTCAAACAGCAGTGTACTGATATATACACCCAGTTTGCCAGTTGTTCCAACAACCAGTTGACGAGTTGCACAGTTGCCACCCAGACAGCAGACTGTGGCTCAGGCAATACCTGCATCACAGGCCCGGCGGCCATCGGCCCCGGCAATCCCGGTATCCTGTGTGGCAACACCTATGTAGGTCAATGCTTCAACTGGGACCCCGGTGCGAAGAAAATAACCCTGAAAGCAAACTGCCAGGACTGGGGTACCTCTCCCACGGACAGCCTAGCCTACCAGGAATGGCAGTACTGCAAGGATTTTGATGTGTCCACCCCCCAGGTGATTGACCCGACCAACCCTCCTGCTGATAATACTACCTCTACGTCGACAAATCTGCCCGGCATCCTGAGCGGCACTAGTGTCTTTGCCCAGTTAGGGCAGGCCAAGGCTTCCATCCCGGTCAAGATCCAGACGGCGGCGGCCCCGTCCGGGATTATCCAGGAATTTCAGAACAAAATCCGCATGGGTGTCATGTCGTTCAACCAGTTCGGATCTGTTTCCGAATCCAGCAATGCGACTATTGGCGTGCGGAAGGTTTGCTCCAACGATACCCGGATCGTGTGCGGCTCGAACACCGACTGCGGAACCGGTACCTGCAGTGCACCGACCGGTGCCAATGCTGACCTGGATGGTGCCAAGGTTCTTTATCCGATCGCGAAGGGCACCTGTTCGGTAACAACTACTACATCATGCTCTACGGCTAAGCAGTGCCCCACTGGAGAAAAGTGCATCAGTGCCGGGGCCGGCGACCACACGACAGGTATGATCAGGGTCATCGACGATATCCGGGCATCCTCCTGGACGCCCTTCGCAGAGGCGTTTTACAATGCGATCGGCTATTTTGCCAAGGATCAGGCTGATACTAGCGGCAAGTCCAGCAGGACAGATCTGCGTCTGAACACCTCCGACTTCGATGCTGGCATGAACCCGTCCGAATCGGTTTGCCAGGCCAACAACATCCTGCTGGTGACGGACGGTTCGTCGACGGCCGATCAAAACAGCTCGATGACCGATTTGGTGAACACCTACAAGAGCGTGACAGGTAATGTGACCGGCACCTGCAGTTACTACTTCGGCAGCCAGAATCTGGATGACATAGCATGGCTGGCCAAGCACCGCAACATCAACACCTTCAGTAAAACTGCGTTGTCGCCAACCCTGCCTTCTAAGAAAAATGAGAGCATTTCCACCTATGTTGTCTTCAATGGTGGCGACAACGGGGAAGCCGGAGATTGTAACAACACAACCATGTTGACCAAGACGGCCAACAACGGCGGTACCGGTCTGCTCAAGACCGAAATACCGTCTCAGTATGAATCGGCGCTTCGCAGCGCCTTCAACGCTGTAGCCGGGGGCACTGCCTCCGGAACCGCGGCATCAATTCTGAGTAACAGCGAAGGAAGCGGAGCTAACATTCTGCAGGCTGTTTTCTACCCATACAAGGAATTCGAGACGGTGTCTGGCCAGACGACTCCGACAAGTGCTGCCTGGATCGGCGAGATGCAGAATCTATGGTACTATGTTGATCCCTATGTTGGCAATAGTTCGGTGCGCGAAGACACCAACCTGGATAGTGCTCTGCATATCTCCAATGATTACGTGGTTGAATTCCAGTTCAAAGGGGGCGAGACCATCGCCGCGCTCAAACAGGACACCAACAAAGATGGAGCCGGGGAAACTGTTGTAACCAATAGCATGGATTCACGGGTTACCAGTCAGGGGTACTGCACCAATACGCCTACACCATCCCTTTCATCATACTCAAAATGTGCAACCGATGCCGGTTGCCAGACCGGCGAGAGCTGTGTCATTCAGGGTATCGTCAATGCTGATAACATCTACAGCCTCTGGCGGGCCGGGAAGCTGCTCTGGAACAGGACGCTTTCATCGTCGCCCCGTAAGCTTTATACATATCTGTATGGTACGACGGTGACTACTCCGGTTGTTCCAGCAACTTGTGGTGTCGCTCCTTTGACGTTCTCTTCAAATGGGATGATCGATCTTGTCTTGTTAAAATACCAGGATGGTGCCGGCGCTTGGCAGGCTCTGCCGGCTGGTGACAAATGTGTAATTATGACACTGCTTCAGGCGGGAACTGTTGACGAAGCTGGTGATATTCTTAAGTACATTCAGGGGTATGATCACTCGGCGTATGACTCATCCACAGGAAAAATTACAGGCTTGATTGGCGGAAACACACCCAGAAGTCGTTCTGTCCAGATCGGCGGGACTAAAAAAGTATGGAAGCTGGGGGATGTCATCTCATCTACGCCCCGTATTCAGTCATTCAACAAACTGAACAATTTTCATCTGGATGTTCCGGTGGGATATGCGGATACCAGCTATGCAAATGAAAATACTGGTGGAGGTTACGCAAATTCTTCTGCTTACAAGGCGCGAGGCATGGCCTATGCCGGTGCAAATGATGGTATGTTGCACGCCTTCAAGCTGGGCACACTTTCCATAACCGGATTTGGAGATACAAAGGCTACACTTACAGGAACCGGTCTTGGCGAAGAGCAGTGGTCATTCATACCCAAAAACGTACTGCCTTATCTTAAATATTTAGCAGATCCCAACTACAGTCACCTGTACCTGGTAGATGGACCTACTAAATTGGTTGATGCCAGTATTGGTTACGGAAGCAGTTCCTACATTGATTCTGCTAGTACGCTGTCAGCTACCGCAAAAGCTGCTTATAAAGCTGGTTGTGTCAGTGTTACAGATGCTTCTGGAGAGACAGAGTTTCAATATTGGCCTTGCTGGCGCGATACTGCGACCGACAATAATAATAGCTGGAGAACTATACTGATCGGCAGTATGGGTATTGGTGGTGCATCACATGAATCCACCTCCACCTGTACTACATGTGTAAAGAGCCCAATAGTTGGCGTAGGGAAATCATCCTATTTTGCTCTGGACGTCACTGACCCGACTTCACCAAAATACATGTGGGAATTTTCAAGTGAAGATATGGGTTTTGCAACCAGTGGAGTTGCAGTAGTTCGCATCAATCACAAAGTAACCAGTGGTGGTGTGGATTACAAGGATACAAATGGCCGTTGGTTTGCTGTTTTCGGCAGCGGTCCGACCGGCCCGATTGACACGACCTACCATCAGTTTAAGGGCCGTTCGACAAACCCTCTGTCAGTTTTTGTAGTTGACCTGAAGAAGGGTCCGAAAACAGCAGTGAATCCCCCGGAGGCGCTGAAAAAGTTCACTACAACGATAAACTCCGCATTTGCCGGCTCCATGGCTTCGGCACCTATTGATACTGACCGTACTAGGGTACTCGACTCCGGGTTCTATTCAGACGACGCACTTTATTTCGGATACTCGAACTGCACTAGTTTGTGCGGTTCCGGCAATGATGTCTGGAATGGCGGTATCATGCGTCTACTGACCGGAGAGAGCGTCGATCCTGAAAACTGGTCACTAACCACACTAATAAGCAATACTGGACCGATAACCACCTCTGTTGGAAAACTGCAGGACAGAAAAAATCATAATCTATGGCTCTATACCGGTTCTGGACGATATTTTTTCAAAGGTGATGACTCGGTAACGCCTGGAAAAATTCTTGCAGTCAAAGAACCATGCTACGACAAGACCAATGATGATATCTATTCGACCAGTGCTATTACAGCACAAACCACAAAGTGTACTACTGAGATGGCATTCACTACAGATACTGACGTATTCGCCGACCAGACCTCCGCAATTAATTCTATGACTACGGTAGCTGGCGTTAGTAAAAAAGGTTGGTTTATAACTCTGGGTGCTGAAGATACAGTGAATAACTACGGCGCCGAACGGATTATCACCGAACCAGTGCCCATGCCTAACGGAGCTGTATTCTTTACTTCGTTCATGCCATCCACCGATGCTTGTAATTATGGTGGAAATTCGTATATGTGGGGCATGACTTATGACACCGGAGGAACGGCTTCTAGTAACCAGTTAAAGGGCAAGGCTCTTGTGCAGGTTTCAACAGGCAGTTTTGAGGAGGTCAACCTATCCACACAGTTGACGTCCAATCTTGGCAGGAAAATGGCTAATCCGATGGTTGGCAAGCCACCAACCGATCCGCCGCCAATAGTTTCTGCTTCTGGGAATAAGCCATTAAAACGTATTCTCCATATCCAGGAAAAATAGATATGAATAGCCGCGGTTTTTCATTAATCGAACTGGTGGTAATAGTCGCATTGATCGGAACTCTCAGCGCCATAGGGACGTTCGGTTTTTCCCAGTATTCTAGAAAGTCGCAGATAACGAACCAGACCAGACAGTTATACGGGGATTTGATGGAGTACAGAATTAAGGCCATGTACGAGAAGAAAAACTGGACGTTTAAAATATCCGCAGGCAGTTATGGAATATATTCGTCTTCGAATACGACTGTTTCGCCTGTGACGACAGTCACTCTGAAGCAAAACGTCGAGTCAGACAGTACTACAGATATAGTTTATGACACTCATGGATTAGCCAATGTTTCAGGTAAATCGGTTTGTGTGTCTGCGACTAATGATGCTACGGTTGACTCGGTCGTTATATCGGAAACTCGGGTGCAGGTAGGCAAAAAAACGGGGGTAAGCTGTGTTGCAGCCAATATCGAAGCGCAATGAGTCTGGTTTTACGCTTGTAGAACTTATGGTAGCAATGGCTATCATGTTGATTGGCCTTTTGGGGCTTCTGCATTCGGTAAACATTGCGATGGAACACAATCTTAAGAACCAGATGCGAGGAGAGGTTGTCAGAATTGCTCAGGACGCCATGAATGATATGCGCTCCAGGCCTTTTGATTCCATCTCTTCGTCCACCTCTTCCTTGTCGTCTGCCTCAAGCTCTTTGCGTAATATAACTAGGACCTATACTGTAAAACGCACTGTTATTTCAGGTGGGAGCGACATATCCAAAAAATATCAGGTTGATGTGAAGTGGAAGTTTAAAAATGTTTCAACCACGCATTCTGTTATGACGGTCAGGAGTAAAACAGAATGAAAAATATCCAACATGAAAAACGTATTTACGGATTAGACTTAACATCGTCACGGGGATTCACTTTGGTTGAGTTGATTGTTGTTATGGCGATCTTTATGGCTGTAATAATTATCAGCAGTGAGGCATTTAACAAGATATTGTCAATTTCATCACAACAAGTAAAATCCGCTGAGAGCGATACTCAGGGAGTTATAGGGCTTGAAGTTTTGCGAGTGGATTTGGAGCATGCCGGATATGGTTTGCCATGGCTGATGAGTTTTGCAGCTGAGTTTGATGAAGGTCAGGCCGCTGCAAATTCTCTTGCGCCCGGTATTACCCCAAATAACTTTAACGATAAGTTCAATGCCAGCAGTGATCTCATTAAGGTTCCGCGGGCCATTCAGGCCGGTACTTCCACCTCCGATGGCAGAGACTATCTGGTGATCAAGTCCATAATCGCTGGAATTAGCGATACCACCAAAAAATGGGCATACGTTGAAGGTGTCGGGGGCACCAGTAAGCTGAAAACATGGGGGTCTAACGATCTGACATCTGGTGAACGGGTGGTTACCATAAATGCTCGTACCAAGGCACTGGTTGGTACGAGTACGGCTTCGGCAGACTTTTCCTACACCCTGACCGCAGCCGATATGACTCCACCTGTTACCGGAACGGCTAATTTTCAGCCGCAAAATGAAACAGATATGTACATTGTTTACGGCGTTTCGCCATCATCAAATCTGAGAGTTCCCTACAATCGGGTGGATTATTATGTGAAGCGGCCTTCAGCATTAACCGACATTCCTGCCAGATGTGCCAAGGGCACAAACAGCAAACCTGGTGCCGGCATACTTTACAAGGCGGTCATGGACCATAGTAATGGCACTTTTACACAGTATCCCTTACTGGAGTGTGTAGCAGATATGCAGGTAGTATTCAATGTTGCTGCTGACGGCATTAACGGTGTTGATGTTGATCACAGCGGATTGACCGGTTTGTCTGCCAAGGAGATCAGGCAGCAGTTGAAGATGATTAAGGTATATATCGTTGCCCATGAAGGTGGCAGGGACACTAGCTTCAGCTACGCCAACCAGACTATTTCAGTAGGTGGAGGTACCGGACGGACGCTGGATCTTAAGAACGATGTAGTCGGTTCGGATGAGTACAAGTTTTACCGTTGGAAAATATACACACTTGCTATAACACCCAAAAACATCAACTACTGAAGCCGGGCAGAGGCGGTATAGTATGTCGCTACTTAGTAAAAATAATGGAATAGCTCTGGTAACGTCACTTCTGTTCACAATGATTTCACTCGGCATTATCATGGCGCTACTTTCTATAGTATTACAGGGAACCCGTGTGAGTGGTGCTAACAAAGCCTATAAAACAGCAATTGCTGCGGGCTATGGAGCCGTTGATGTAGTCTCACGTGATATTTTTCCTGCAATTTTTAAAGGTAACTTTGATTCGGCTTATAAAAATAATCTCGCAAGTTCAATAAATCTGGTTTTCCCGTTGGAAGCCTGTTTCAATCAGAAAGTTGTCAATTCAACTGCACTCTGGAGCTTATGCACCGGTCAACCAACAAGCCCTGTTCCAACCGTTTCCAGTGACATGACATTTAATCTTAAAGCCACTAATGATACGGTGGGATTTAAGGTGTATACCAAAATAGTCGATACTCGCTGTGGCGGAGATGCTTCGCTCGGACAGCCCTGCTCAAATTCGGATAGCAGCGGTGTAGATTATCTTGATGCAGGGGGAGGAGTTACATCATCTTCAGGTGCAGTAACGCCGCAGCACCGTCCAGCGTACTACAGAATTGAAGTTCAGAGCGAACGCGCTGTCAATCCTCACGAAAAATCACAGTTGTCAGTACTCTATGCCTATTAAGACCTGTCCGGTTCTCTCTGTATTTTTTTATACTTTGATGCATAATTATATAAAATTATCTTGACATGAGTCTAAAATGTGTTAAATGCTACCAAGCATATTAATATTTATAGCGGATAGTGCGTGTATGAAAAGTAAAAATAGGGTAAAATCGATTCGCGAATCCAAGCTTATGAGCAAGTCTGAACTTGCCCGCAAAGCTGGTGTATCTGCTTTGACCATTGATCGGGTTGAACGTGGAGAGGTTTGCAGAATGGAAACCATGAGAAAGATCATTCTTGCTTTGGGCTATAGCCTTGAAGATAAAAACAAAGTGTTTCAGGATCACGTGTAACGGGACCGGCCATGTTTTTTTTCAAAAAGAAAAAAGAGGTTATCGGTATTGATGTAGGCTCCAGTTCTGTCAAGCTTGTTCAGTTGAAAGAAAACAAGGGCACCTATCAACTGCTCAATGCCGGGATCATACCGCTTCCTCCGGAAGCGATTGTTGATAACACACTGATGGACAGTTCTGCCATCGCCGATGCAGTTAAAAACCTTGTTGCCAGTCTGGGTGTTAAAGTCAAGGACGTGGCCTGTTCCATTTCCGGGAACTCCGTTATTATCCGTAAAATAATTTTACCCACCATGCCCTCCGAAGAGCTTGAAGATCAAATCAGCTGGGAGGCTGAACAGTACATTCCGTTTGACATCAAGGATGTCAACATGGATTTTCAGATACTTTCTCCGGATGCCGTTGACCCTTCAAAGATGAACGTACTGCTTGTGGCCAGTAAGAAAGACATTATTAACGATTATGTTTCGGTATTCAACGAGGCCGGAATGCAGTTGTCAGTTGTGGATGTTGATTCCTTTGCTGTTCAGAATGCTTTTGAAGTAAACCACGAAAGCAGGTCTGACGACATTCTGGCACTGATCAATATTGGCGCCAGCGTGATGAACATCAACGTAATAAAAGACGGAACTACACTTTTCACTCGTGATGTTCAAATGGGTGGTAATCTTTACACCGAAGAAATCCAGAAACAGCTTGGAATGAGCGGGGAAGATGCCGAATCAAGTAAGATGCTGGCTCAGGAAAGCAATAACAAAGCACTTATAGATGTTATTTCAAAAGTAAACGAAACTATTACACAGGAAATAAGGCGTTCCCTTGATTTCTACAACTCTACCGCCAGTGATGACAGGATTACCGGAGTATTTATAAGCGGTGGATGTTCAAAGGTCTATAACCTTGTCAACACCATCTCCGATAAAATTGGACTGCAGGTTGACATAATCAATCCCTTTGCAAAATTAAAGTACAATGAAAAAGATTTTGACCCTGAATACCTGCAGGAGATCGGTCCGCTTATGGTTGTGCCGGTCGGGCTTGCCGTCAGGAGGGTCGGGGACAAATGATACGAATTAATCTTCTGCCCGTCAGGGCGGCGAAAAAGAAAGAGACCGCCGTACAGCAGATTGCTATTTTCTGTGCTGTTTTAGTTATTTCTGCTGCGGTTGTTCTTTCGCTCTATTTTGTAAAACGCGTTCAGGTCTCCAGTGCTAAAAACGATATTGCAACAGCCAATGCAAAAATAAATGAACTGAAAGCAAAGATCGGCAAGCTGGAAGAGCTGAAGACGCTAAAAGAGCAGGTCAAGAAAAAGCTAGATGTCCTTGCTCAGCTTCGCAAGAACAAAACCGGCCCGGCCCAGCGTCTCGCGACACTGAGTGATACGACACCGGACCAGCTGTGGCTGACGGGCTATAGTGAAACTGCCGGGAATATCAAGATATCTGGAGTTGCCTTTACTGAAGAGCTGATCGCCCAGTTTATGAGGGCTATAGAAGACTCAGTTGATTATATGTCGGTTGAACTGGTCGTATCAGAACAGACAGAAATGGCAGGCACCAAACTTAAGAAATTCGAAGTGACAATGAAGCTTGAGACGCCAGAAACGCCTGTAGCCAAAGCGCCAGCCCCGGCACCGGCAGTTCCGGCTCCCGCTCCGGCAGCACCAGCCCCGGCCCCGGCACCGGCACCGGCAGCAAAAAAGTAACTGGTTAATTCAACAGGGCGGATTAATTATGGATCCAAATGTAGAGAAAATACTTAAGCTTCCCACAAAACATAAGATCCTGATTGTCGTTATCGTGGCGGTTTTGGAGATAGCGGCGCTGGTCTGGTTTCTTTACCTGCCCAAGCATCAGGAGTTGACCGGGCTTAGGTCTGAACTGGTTAAGCTTCAGAGTGAAGTTGATGAAAAGACAAGAATTGCGAATAATCTTCCCAAATTGAAGGCAGAGTACGAGCAGCTTACCCGAGAGCTTGATTTGGCTTTGACTGAATTGCCTAATTCAAAAGAAATTCCTACGTTGCTGACCAGCATTACATCTCTTGGCAAAAGTGCCGGTCTGGATTTCCTTACATTCAGGCCAAAACCTGAAGTTCCAAAAGATTTTTATGCAGAGGTTCCGGTCGATATTGTAGTTGCCGGTTCATATTACAGTGTTGCCAACTTCTTTGCCGCGGTTGCTAATCTTCCTCGGATCGTCAATATATCAAATGTCGTGTTTGCCGACATTAAAAGCGTTAATAACCGGATGATGACCAAGGTAACCTGCCTTGCGACAACATTCCGCTTCCTTGATAAGAAAGAGATTAAGGATGATAAGAAATCTCCTCCCAAAAAATAGAACTGTTCTGATTTGCGGCGCAGCTGCTGTTTGCATGATCGGATTTTCCGGGTGCAAAAAAGAACAGCCGCCTGCTGCACCGCCTGCGCAACCGCCTAAAGCGGAGGTTATACAGCCAAAGCCGGTTCAGAAGCCTGTCAGCTCTGCGCTGCGTCTGGCTCCGCCCCCGACTAACCAGTTTGACTTCAGCAGCAAGAAAGATCCATTTAAACCGGTCGTCATGGTTAAGGCCGCTCCGGTACAATCTGAGGAGAGTGCAAAAAAAGCGCTCAGGGAGTCGTTGCCTATTCACAGTCTGGATGTCAATCAATTTAAGTTGATAGGCGTTATTACCGGCGGAAAAGAGAACCGGGCCATGGTTACCGATACCGGTGGTAAAGGTTACGTGCTAAAAGTGGGAATGACGATAGGAAAAAATAACGGGAAGGTCGTTTCTATAACCAACAGTGGAGTCGATGTACTGGAGCAGTTTAAAGACGAAAACGGCAGGGTTCGTAAGGAAAATATCAAATTAACCCTTCCCAAGAAGCAATAAGGAGTTCCGCATGAAGTGGACGACAAAAACATCGATGATTGCAGCGGTTGCCTTTGCGGTGGTTTTTGGTTTTACGGCAGGTGTTCCGGGCAAAGCAGAATCAGCTCAGGACTCCTCCAAAGCAAAACTGGCAGCCATAAAATCCATAAGCCCCTCTGGTGAAGGGAATGCGGTTTCTCTGGTAATCAAACTCTCTTCTCCTGTCACCTATACAAGCTACAAGACAACTGCCCCTTTGCGGCTGGTTATTGATTTTTCACAAGCGACACAAGGGGCTATCAATGCGCCGGTGTCAGTAAATAAAGGCAACTTCAAGACAGTTACCGTTAGCCGTTACGACACTGATGCAGGTGTGCTGACTCGTATGGATATTGAGCTACTGGAGGATAGTGAGGCGGTTATTGCAGCATCACCGGCCGATCCTACAGAGCTGAGAGTATCATTTCCAGTCATTGCAGAAAATAAGCTGTCTGCTAATGACAATCCCAAATTAAAGAAGACGGCCGAAGCAGAACCGGCACCGGCCGATGCAACTAAACAGGCCGGGTCTGATCCTGCTGTCGCAACGCGAACTTTGACTTCAATAACTGCAGACGGAAATACCATAACAATTGCACTAGATGGATCTGTCGGCGATTATAAAGCGTTCAGACTTAACAAGCCAGAGCGCTATGTCGTTGATCTGACTGATGTAAAAAGCGGCCTTGCCACAAAGTTGATTCCCATAAACGCGGCAGGTGTTGCATCGGCCCGCATAGGACTCTATCCGGATAAAACCAGAATCGTGTTCGATTCAGTCAATGGGTCGTTTCCTGAAGCAAATGCATCCAAGACTGACGCTGCCATTGTGATTGCTCTGGACGTTAAACAGGCAAGCGATAATTCGAATGCCAAACCTTCTTCCTCAAGTACTGAGCCGTCCTTGCCTAAATCTTCCGGGTCGTATAAAGCTTCAGTTGCTAACAAAAAGACAGACGATGAAGCAGGTAAGGACACTGCCGATAAACAATCTGTTGCCAAGTCGTCGGGGCCGTCAAGTGTAGAAATGATTGATTTTCAGGTTGTTGAAGGAATATCGCGAGTCTCGGTAAAGGTGAGGGGAGATGTTAGCGTTGATCCACCGGCCAAGACGCCCGGGTTTGTAACAGTAACAGTCAAAAATGCAACTCTTGCCAGAAGCCTTCAGCGCTCTTTGGATACTCAATCGTTTGTATCGCCGGTTCTGCGCATTACTCCGCTGATGGTAAAAAATAAAAAGGGCAGTGACACAAAAATCCGTATCGCAATGCGTGTACCCGCACAGTTTGACTTCCGCCAGGAAGGGGACATGCTGTTTGTAGATTTCAAGAACCCCGAAGGGTTGACTGCTGAAAAGCTTGCCGCCGAGACCAGTGACCAGAAGTTGCAGGGATCCAAGCCCAAAGCATCTTCCTCGGGTGAAACAGAGATGTCTTCCGAGCTGACTTCACAGACGGGTGGAGACCAACCTGCGAAGTCGTCCGCAATGACCCGTTCTTATAAAGGCCGCAAAGTTACACTTGAATTTGCGGATGCAGACGTTCGTAAGATATTTCAGCTTCTGTCTGAAGTGAGCAACAAAAATTTTGTGCTTGGCGATGATGTAACGGGAACTATAAGCCTTAAACTGGTTAACGTTCCTTGGGATCAGGCTTTAGACATCATTCTGGATACTAAGGATCTTGATAAACGGGAAGATGGCAACATTATCCTGATTAAGAAGAAGGGTAAATTCAAGTCTCAGGCTGATGAAGAACTGGAGTTCAAAAAAACTGCTGCTAAGTCTCTCGAATTAAAAACTGAAACATTCTCGATAAATTATTCATCCGTTGCAGAGATCACAACTCAGTTTGAAAAACTGAAAACTCCTGATCGCGGACAGATATCATCCGATACCAGAACCAATAAGGTTATTGTCAAGGACACTGCACCTGCGCTTGATGATATGCGAAAACTGCTGGCCATGCTGGATGTCCCTGAAAAGCAGGTTATGATTGAAGCAAGGATCGTTGAGGCATCAGCTACATTCTCAAGAAGTCTGGGAGTAAACTGGGGATTGCACAAGACCATGGGTACCAGCCTGCCTTTCCCTGGCTTGAATTCAATAAATACAGCTTTTGGTGGCCTGACATCCGGACCACCGACTTCAGCTGGTTCTGTAGGCGCCAACCCTGGTGCCACGATGGGCATGGCCTTTGGTACGCTTACTGCCGGCATTGAACTTGATATGCGACTGAGTGCTGCCGCAAGTGCCGGTCTGGTTAAGATTGTATCAACTCCCAAGGTTGCAACATTAAACAATAAAACCGCGAAAATAACCCAGGGGCAGCAGATACCTTATACGGCCTCCACATCGGATAAGGTTGAAACAAAATTTATTGAGGCGGCCCTCTCTCTGGAAGTTACACCGCACATTAACTCTAACGGCACGATAAGTATGAAGATCGATGCCAAAAATGATTCTCCAGGTGCAGGTGGTAACCCGCCACCTATTAACAAGAAGCAGGCAACTACTGAAATGCTTCTTCGTGATGGTGAGACGACAGTTATCGGCGGTATTTTTGTAGACAGTGAAACTGATGGAGATGAGGGAGTGCCGTTTTTGATGGATATTCCATTATTTGGGCAGCTGTTCAAGTCTAACCAAAAGACTAAGACGAAGTCTGAGCTGTTGATCTTTATTACGCCGAGAATTCTCGGGAATCAATAAGATTTAAAGCCGAAATGCTGAAACTTTTGGCCTCCAATGACTCTGGTCTTGGAGGCTTTTTTCATGACACTTCGCAAGCTGTATGGTACATTCCCAAACAAATCTTCATTCCATCGTATTTTCGTCTCCGTTTACTTTACAAATCAAATCCATTAGAATGCCGAAAATTTTGTACACACTCATAGGGAGGTAGGCTGTATGGCAGAGATGTATTTTACTAAAGAGCACGAATGGATCAAAGTAGAAGGTACAAGCGGCAAAATCGGAATCAGTGATCACGCAGCCCATGAACTGGGTGATATTACCTTCGTTGAACTTCCAAAGACTGGCAAAAGCGTCAAGCAATTTGAAGCTCTGGCTGCCATTGAGTCGGTCAAGGCTGCCAGTGATATATACTCGCCCGTTTCAGGCAAAGTTCTTTCGGTTAACACGGCGTTGGATGTGACCCCGGAGCTGGTTAATGAAAGCGCTGAAGAGAAAGCCTGGATGGTTGAGCTGGAAATTGCCGACACCGGAGAAATAAAAAAGCTGATGACGAGAGCACAGTACGATGATTATCTGAAAAGTCTTTAGGAGCGAGCCATGAACGACAGCCACTACTGCCCACATACGCCTTCAGAGATCAGTGAGATGCTCTCTGCCATTGGTGTCGCAACTGTTGAGGAACTATTCTCCCCAATCCCGTCCGCCCTTAGAGCTAGGACTTTCAATATACCTCCCGGTATGTCCGAGTTTGAGGCGTTCGACAAGATGAAAGCCATATCCGGCGAGAACAGCTCTGAAATTACAAACTTTATCGGTGGTGGTTTCTACGACCATATTATTCCGTCTGCGGTTGACCACCTCTCAGGTCGCGCTGAATTTTACACCGCTTATACTCCTTATCAGCCGGAGTGCTCTCAGGGGACGCTACAGGCGCTGTTTGAATATCAAACCGCTATCTGCCGTC
>CAZUGI010000014.1:0-37224 GCA_964619855.1 uncultured Geobacter sp.
TTGTCATGACGGTATGTTAACACACTTTTCAATGTGCTGTTCTAGTCATGACCCATCTTTTATTTTCTCCTCTGGTTAGATTTTAAGGGTCAAAGTCGATATGCAATACTGTTACAGGAATCAACAGGACGGATGTATCATGCTAATCTCGTAAAACCAGAATATATAAGCTATCTGAATAAGTTTAATATTTTTGTCGGAGATGACATGTACTATATCAAGTCATATGGTGCTGAATACTTCCATTACATTGGTAACATAAATAGTGAAAAGGCTGTAGACAATGTATTGAAATTTAATACACTGAAAATCATGCCATCCAAGAAGTTTATGGACAATAACAACCTGCCTGCAGTTATCAAGAATATTATTGCCCAAAATGATATTTATGAAGTGGATGTTACGGGCCTAGAATCTCTGGGGCTTACTAAATTCACTATGATCACAGACGACTCAAGTTGGAGTCTTGATAATTTTTTGAAAGCACGATCCGATAAATTCAAGGAACAAAATCCTCAAAAGACTAAATGACAGTGATGTCACGTAGGAAATTCGGACTTCATCAATAGGAAAGTCGTGTCATGCCAACCTCTGCACCAATAGCATTTATGAACGAATCTCCTCGAAAGGTAACCATGCAAATTCTCATAATAACTATGCTTTTTGTAATATTATCAATATCAACTGCTTTCCCTACTTATGCCCAGACCAGTTGTCCTGAACATTTCGCTAGCGGTCAGGCTCCCGAACTGATCAACCAGAAACTATCAGCCAAGACCAAGGACGTCTGCTATTCTGGCTATGCCCTAAAACATTCTGGCATCACCCGCACACCGCTTTATTCAGCAGAACACCTAACCCGAGATAGGCTGACAATGGGCAAAGGCTTAAAGCGCAACAGTAAGTTCTATCCAGACCCCAATATACCATCATCGGAACGAGCAGAACTCCATCACTATGCACGATCAGGTTATGACCGAGGACACGTTGCACCATCAGGCGATATGTTTGATCAACAGTCACAGCAGGAATGCTTCTCACTGGCAAACATGATACCTCAAGAGTCCTCCGTGAACAGAGGAGTCTGGGAAGGAATCGAGTCCGCAACTCGGAAGTTGACTAAAGACAGAGGTGAGTTGTACGTTGTTACTGGCCCCATATATTCTGGAAGCGGCATACAGAAAATCGGCGGAGCCGTTATGGTTCCAACCCAAGTCTTTAAGGCGATCTACGACCCCAAGAGGAATGAAGCGGGGGCTTACCTTGTCGGCAATATAGAAGGTTCTCAGTCTCAGACTATAACAATCGCTGAACTGGAGAAGCTGAGCGGCATAAACGTCTTCCCCTCGATCAATGCCCAAACCAAAGACAAGGGTATGAGATTGCCAGAACCAAAAGAACGGAAACGCAAAGGAGGCCGCTAGTGAAGAAGCAGGACTTCAGGCCATTTAAGAATGAAGCTGATTGTGTTCAGATAGGTGATGATCTTACCGTTGAAAATCGTGTTGATAGGGTCTCTATATTCGGGAGCATAGACCTTACCCTTGATAAGGACGGCTTAAAGGCGGCAAGGGCGTTGAAGGCTGTGCTAGACTCCACATTGGCAGAAATGGAGAAGACCGAACTGCCAGACCATATTGCCATCCGTAAGCCAGAGATTGTAAAGAACCCGTTCGAGTGAATCAAATATGAAACGTACTAAACTCGAACATAAAACGTCTCCACTATTGTCCCGACGGGATTTCGTAATCCGTATGGGATGGTATTTCTTCTTTGGTTGCCTGTTTTTGCTTTTCTCGTTGGTGGTTGGCGCTGTCGGCTATCATATTACTGCTAACTTGGGTTGGGTAGATGCATTCCTAAACGCTTCGATGATCCTGACAGGGATGGGGCCTGTAGACAAACTTGAAACAGACACCGCCAAAATATTTGCGTCGTTCTACGCTGTCTATAGCGGGGTCTCATTCCTGACTTTTTGTGGTGTTCTCTTTGCGCCGATATATCATCGATTTATGCATCGCTTTCATCTCGATCTGGGAGACAAGAACCTGTGATAAGAGACTTTGGCAGATGCCATTAGGGATAGTGGTGAACATATTATTAAATACATTAAGGGGGATCGTATGAAGAAAATTGTTTTGGTGACAGCAGTATTGGTGATGGTTGCAGGGCAGGCAATTGCATTTGATCCATCAGGAAGCTACTCGTTTAAAGAGAAAGGAATGAGTGGCAGCATGGAAGTTAAAGAAGTTGGAGCATCTATAGAAGTGAACATCAATACGTCAACTAAGGACGCTCGTAGTTGTTCCATTGAAGCCAAGGGCACAAGGACTATCAGCAGCGACAAGAGCATTGATGCATCTTTCGCAGTAAATGAAAGCACCGTTAAGTTTGAAACTTTATTCACTCCAAAAGGTGCGACCATAAAAATGACTTCTGAGGGTGGCAATGATTGTGGCATGAATGCTTTCTTTGACGGTAAGTGGGTAAAGAACAGCGGAAATAAGAAGGGCAAGAAATAAACATACACACAGATTTCCTAGTGCCTTAGAAATTGTATTGGTGTATTTATCAAAAATCAAACCCCCAAGGAGGTCACCATGAAAAAACTGCTCGTCCTGTTGTTTGCCACAATGCTGTCCCTGTCCTTCGCTGTAACAGGAATCGCCGCCGAAAAGAAAGCCCCTGCAAAGCCTGCTGAAGCCGCCAAAGCCGCTCCTGCTGACAAAAAAGCTGAGCCTTCAGCCAAGCAGGATCTCCTAGACATCAACACTGCTAGCGAAGCCGATCTGAAAGCACTCGCAGGTATCGGGGACGCCTATTCTAAGAAAATCATCGCAGGCCGCCCTTACGCCAAGAAAGATCAGCTTGTATCGAAGAAAATAGTGCCGAAAGCAACCTACGAAAAGATCAAGGACAAGATTATTGCTAAGCAAGCGAAGTAGGTTTATTGAAGTCCATAGGCAGAGGTCGCTATGCTAGTGAAATGTAAATGTCAGCACTATTTTAAGATGGGGCTATTATGTCTATTGCTTATTGTACTGTCATTTCCTTCGTTCATTCAGCCCGCAACAGCCGCCACATTACCTGTCGGAGTAATAAATGCACCTTCAGCAGTGGCTTCTGGGCAGGGGTTGCTGTTAGATGGAAGCAGATCTACTGCAATGAGTGGGAGAAGTCTTCGTCGTTATGTGTGGACAAACATTTCTGAAATTGCCTTTGGCAATATGTCAGCTCGGCAATCCTTTGAAACGACATATCCTGCTCTTACACTATCCTCGTACCCTCCTGCACAAGTTGGGAGGTACACCTTTCAGCTTGTCGTTGGAGATGAAACAGGTAGCCTGTCAACCCCAGTAACAGCATCGGTAATCGTAACAGCACCTGCATCGGTAGCAGTAGCGGACAGGACTGCACCAACTGCTGTGCTTGACGTGCCTACGATCGTCTCTCAGGGGCAGACATTCAATCTGGATGCAAGGCGATCATCTGACGTTGGTGGAAGAGTTGTGAAATATGTATGGACGTGCATCTCAGCACTTCCTATCGGCAGATTCACTCCCAACCTAGACATAACAACAGACACGCCGACTCTTGAGGTTACAACTCCAACTCAAGTCGGCAAGCACACCTTCAGACTGATTGTGGTAGATGACTCTGGCAACGCCTCTGCTCCTACTACTGCATCAGTGTCCGTGGTAAGCAATGCTACAATCACTATCCCTCAAAAATATCCATCTAATGGCAACAAAGGAATTAGGGGTTTGAAGTAACGTCGCGAGCATAAATATTTAAGCCCTGAGCATTTTGGATTTGTTAAGATACTTTGCTGAGGCATTAGAGACGAACAGCATTTTTTCTTGTATTTTTTTGTACTGAAGAATATATCGGGTTAACGGCACCATTTTATTAGGAGATCGTGGATGGGCTTAGATAGATCAAGTTGTAGTAAGTGCGGTGATGATATTGAGGTTGCCAAGAGCGATAGAATCTATTCTGTTAAGACAAGAGGCCATTTATCTGGAAGAAATAATTGATGGTAGATTGGTTC
Organism: uncultured Geobacter sp.; assembly: GCA_964619855.1. Taxonomy (GTDB): domain Bacteria; phylum Desulfobacterota; class Desulfuromonadia; order Geobacterales; family Pseudopelobacteraceae; genus JACRCG01. The sequence continues at coordinate 4,052 of CAZUGI010000014.1, forward strand.
CCGATACTCACCACTATTGTTCAGACGAATGTATGTTTAAGCGTGAGCATGGCATTTCCCGCTCCAAGCAACTTCATAGGTAATAAAGCCAACAAATCCAACTGAACCTGTATCAACAGAAAGTTACCACATGAATAAAAGAGATTTCACCAGAATGGACTTGTCGGAGTGGGGAACAATTACCTACAACAGTGAGACATTCGGTGGGGCTGTTGAAAATATCAGCCTCAGAGGTTTGTTTATACAGACAAATACAAAGCTACCTTTACACGAACCAGTGGAAGTTAGTGTTCATCATTCAATAGACAAATCAATGGACTTTGCCGCCACTGTGGTAAGGCTTGATGACAATGGTCTTGGTCTGTTAATAGATAAGATGGACGTTGATTCTCTAGTATATCTGAAGAAACTTCTCGTTGAACATTCTGGGGATCACGAAAAAGCTTCCAATGAAGTTAGAAAACAAGTCCAGTTGATGCACGGCACGCCAGTTAACGTCTATAAATAGAGGGTGTGCTTAAACAATTTCCCTCTTTACATTGATCTGTCCAATATCGTATTATTAAACCGTCTTCAGTAGTTCCTCACGCAGTCCCGTATGATCCCCTTTGCTTCAGCACAAATAGTAGGCTCATTGTTAATATCACAATTACTCCCGTAGTCCCTTTCAGCAATCCCGTAAACCCAGACCATCAATTCAAATAGCAGACTGGCATACCGCCCTGCTGATGCCAGTTTCCTGCCGCCATTAAGAGGAGGTACATATCGCCAATCCCTAAATCATGCAGGGCATAAACTTAACCTAAAGCCAGTAAGGAGGCACCATGGAAACGATCAATGGAGATAACGCAAAATTTGAAGTATTAGTCGATGACAATTTTCACTTCATGCAGGAAGACGAGCGTTACAGCGCAGGTAGATTCGATACCTACCAAGAGGCTGTCGCTAAAGCCAAGTCGATCGTGGATCGATGTCTGGAGTCATACTACGAAGAAGGTATGACTGCCGAAAAGCTTTGTAGATGTTACAAGGGCTATGGTGAAGATCCGTTCATTGTCGGCGATCTTGATCAGGATGTCATGGACGAAACTATGGCAAGAGCACTCGCTATAATTGAGCAGATGGGGGCACGGCTAGATGCCCATGGAGTCAGCTTCGATGAGCTCAATAAGCCGTTGATGCTCCCTGATAGCAAGGTGAGATTTAGTGCATGGGACTACGCAGAAAAACGTTGCAAAGAGATATGTGGAAATGATTAATAACACCAACCGATACGTTCCCGACATGGAGGGCACATGACATCATCACTCGCATTACAGATAGCAACTGAGGCACATAAGGGGCAAGTCGACAAACTAGGCAAGGACTATATCGATCACCCCAAAAGGGTAGCTTCTAAGTTTGCCAACAATCCAGACCTCCAATCAGTGGCACTGCTCCACGATATTCTTGAAGATACAGACATAACTGAAGATGCGCTTCGTAAGCAGTTTTCAGCGGAGGTGGTTGATGCCGTTGTAGTGATGACCAAGAGAAAAGGGCAAGCCTACGATGACTATCTGGCGCGGGTCAAAGCCAATCCAATGGCGTTGGCTGTAAAGCTTGCCGATATAGAAGACAATGTGAGCCGCCTAGATCAGTTGACCGATGCGGCTACAAGAGAGAGGTTGGCTCAGAAGTACGCGGATGCCATGAAGGCTTTGAGTTAAGGGAGATATTCTAGGCCGCAATGGGTTGTCAGGTTGCCGATGTATCTTCTGTCAACCATTCGCCTCCCTGTGGTGACCATAGAGCCCCGATCGGCCTCAAGGGCATACTCTGCTATGGGAAGGGATGATGCGACGGTTCAGCGAAGCGGGTTTTGGATGATGGTGGGGGCGGGCGGCTTTCTGAGTTATAAAAGTCCAGATTTATTAGTTGACTGTAGTTCGTAACTCCAATATTTTTGCCAAAGATGTTGCTAAACAAATAGGATATACAAAAACTTATGACGGTATATTTAGCGGTATGTACGTTTATGTAGTATAATAAAGCCGTTATTTATCATATAACTATATAATCAGTTGTATCTCGGCTTCGGCACCAATAGTTTAAGGGGGTTGCGAGAGATCGCAGCCCTTTTTGTTTATTGTATATTGGTTCTGCTGCTGTTGTTCCAACCATGTATCCAAGGGCGATTTACCACCCTCAACATCACGCCGTGAACGCCATATATACGCACCGTTCCCGCGGTCCATCAAATTCACAGAAGTATATGCCCTGCCAGGTTCCCAGCCACATTTTTCCGCTCCGAAGGATCACCTGTACTGATGATCCGAAGAAACTGGCTTTGATGTGTGCATCAGAATTACCTTCGCTGTGTCGAAAATTATTGCTCTGCGGAACAAGTTGGCCACTAAACCATTCCATGTCCCTTGCCACATCCGGATCGGCATTCTCGTTGATGGTTATACCGGCGGTAGTATGCGGCACAAAGATAGTGACCACACCATCCTGCCAGGCATTGATTGCGATGACTTCTGCAATTCTAGACGTAATTGAGACGAACTGGGTGCGCCTGGTTGTTGAAATCAGAAACTCTGCCGTTGTCATAAGTATCTCCTGATCCGAGTTAGAACCTTCCAGAAATATCTATTGCTCCTGCTCACAATGAGTTTCTTTGGTTGTAAGAATCAGTACGCAGGCGATAACAGCCCAGGCCAGCATAAGTGAAAAACCTGCACGATAGGCACTCCACTCGTAAAGATGAACTCCACGGGAGGTGTGGCCGGACCAGTTATGATCCAGAATCCAGCCGACTGCCGGTTGCAGAATCATGGGGCCGATCATCACGCCCATATTGACAGCCCCTGAAACAGTGCCTGAAAGACGGGCCGGGACCGATTCCTTGGCGAAGGCAAAACCGATAATCATGCCGCCGGATGCGAAACCGGCGAGTAGCAGAAGTGAGGTAAGCAGTGTCATCGGCAGGGCGGGAATGAAAATGATGGGAGTCCAGGCTGCAACTGCGATAAGATTGGAAGCGGCGTAGAGAATTTTCCGCCGGCCGATCCTGTCGGACATGGCCCCCAGGATCGGCCCACCCAACGCCCATGACACCATGAGGGCAGAGGCCAGTGCTGCGGAGCTTGTGGGAGTCATGGCATAGTGGGTGGTCAGAAAAGGAATTCCCCACAATCCTGAGAAGGTTAGCACGCAGCCAACAATGCCGCCCGGGGCAAAAATCAGCAGCCACGTATTCCTGTAGCGCAGCACTTCCGACAATTCATTCCATATGGACGCCGACTCTGCCTTCCCTGCCGAAGAAACCGCATGGCTTTTGTATCCACGCTCGGCAGGGTCGTCCCGGACCACCAGCCATATCAAAGCCGATACGGCCAGAGTAAGCAGGGCGGCCCAGAGCATGACCGGCCGCCACCCCAGTGTCGAAACCAGAAGCCTGAGTGGCACACCCGCAAAGACAGCGCCCATGATCCCGCAGAAAAGTGCCATTCCTGAGGCCAGAGCGAATTGTCTGGACGCAAACCAGTGTCCGGCCAGTTTCAGCATTCCCACAAAAGCGACTGCAACCGAGCCCCCAACCAGCAGTCTGCCTGCTCCGGCGATGATCTCAAGATGAGCTGTGGCGAACATAATGGAACCAGCTGTTGCCATCAAAGCACCACCGGCCAGGAGTTTTCTGGGACCCAGCCTGTCAGCAAGAATACCAGTTGGGATCTGCATTGCCACATAGCTGTAAAAATAATATGCCGAAAGATTGCCCAGACCCACTGCTGTCAGACTAAAATCCCTTGTCAGCTCTGTCGTCATCACCGCCGGGGCGACCCTTTGGAAAAAGCCCAGAACATAGAGCGCCGCACCACATCCCCACACCAGCCATGCCAAATGAATCGGAGGATGGCTCTTATGGGTATCCTGAGCTGATATGTGCTGTTCTTTAGTCAATTAGGGTTCCGTCATTACGTTACCAGGTCAACTACCAGCCCTTTTATGCCGATCACTTTGGCAGTTATGGCCATGCTATCACGGTTTTCCCGGACAATGAGATTGTAAAGTTTGTCAGCCTCACTGTTGATGACGGTGATAATCTCGTAATAGCGGGGATTCTGCGGAGTCCCGCCAAATTTCTCAAGACGGTATGCTTCCGTGCTGATCCGCTTTACGAGCGAACTTAACAGATTACGGAACTGTTTGAAGTTGGCCAGTGTCGGTTCCAGAGTCAGTTTGTCGCCGGCCGCCTCAATTTCCTTGCGTAACGCCTCCACATCCTGTTGGTGCGTCTCAATCTCATCCTCACGCTGCGAAAGTTCGGAAGCAAAAAAAGAGCTCAACCCTTTTTTAAACAGGGATGTACTTTTTGTGTTTTTATCGAGTTCTTTTAGTGAGGAAGAATCCTGGATGCGCATAAACTGACCTCAGATCCGAATTACCAATTTCCGCTGGACAATATCACACCCATCCGGCCTCCGCAATTGATGCAAAAATGCAACAATCACATTTGCATCAAATTCTGACTGTGCTATTATCCCTGACAATCATCCCCTGCTTGGCAATGCAATTATTTTTGATGCAGAAGGTGTCTTCAGATCATGAACGTCAGACTTTCACCGGAAGAGCGCAATAAAAGGATTCGTGAGGCGATAATCGTCGTTCTGGCGGTCATAATGATCGCCTTTCTTACGCGTGCAGAGTTCAAACTGACCCAGTTGAGCGTTAACACTAATTGGGGAAGCAGCATTGCCATTTTCGGCATAATCATTTTAGTTATTCTGCTGGTAATATTGTTGGTGTATCTGGTTTGCCGCAACGTCGTTAAGCTCTTCATGGAAAGCCGCTCGAATCCGCTTGCCAAAAAGCTGAGGACAAAGCTTGTACTCTCCTTTGTCGGTCTTTCTCTGGTCCCCACCATGCTTCTGTTCTTTGCTGCCGCCGGCTTCATCAACAACACGGTGCATAACTGGTTTAACACCCGCGTGGAAAGTTCTCTCAGTGAATCGCTGGATGTCGCACAGACGTACTACAAGAGCTCCGCATCCAACTCCCTGTACTACGGAAGACAGATCAGGGATTTTATCAAAGAGCAGAAACTGCTGAATGAAGCCAATCTGCCCAAACTGAAGGAACTTATCCGACAGAAACAGAAAGAATATAATCTGGGGGTGGTTGAGGTTTACTCCGCCCAGCGCGAGGAACTGGTCAGGGCTACCAATCCGGAAGTCCCGAAAGGGGAATTCACCAATCCGTCCTCTGAAGACATCAAACGCGGACTGGCCGGAAATGAACTTACCAGTGTCAACCAGGCCGGCAAGGCGGATCTGATACGCGGTATTGTTCCGATAACCTCGAACTGGAATGAGTCCGATGTGGTCGGTGTTGTTGTTGTGAACTATTACGTTCCGTACTCACTTGTCAGCAAGATGAAAGAAATTACCGACTCATACCATGAATTCCGCCAGCTGAAGATCATGAAAAACCCGATCCGGGCCGGTTATATTATCACACTCTTTCTTATAACGGCCGTTATTGTGTTTTTTGCATATTGGATGGGAGTGTATCTGGCCAACAGCATGACAAGACCCGTTCAGGAGCTTGTCGAAGCGACTCGTGCGGTGGCAGACGGCAATCTGGATATCCATATAGAGGCACATTCGATGGACGAGATCGGTATGCTTGTTCAGTCATTCAACCGCATGACCGATGATTTGCGCACCAAACAGCTGGCGCTTAACGTATCAAATCTTGAACTGTCGCGCATCAATCAGGAGGTAGAACGAAAGCGGCAGTACATGGAGATCGTGCTTCGCAATGTTGCGGCCGGTGTCATCTCGGTGGACAGAGAGGGCATCGTCCGTACGATCAATACCTCTGCCGAAAGACTGCTTAATGCTAATCCGGGCCAAATTTTGGGACGGAATTTCCGTGAAGTTATCAAGGACAGGCATCTTGAAATAGTGACCGAATCGTTGCAGACGCTGACAGCTTCGCAGCATGACAGCATCAGTCGTCAGGTATCCCTGGATGTGCGCGGCACCCGTTTGGCCCTGAATCTACACCTTACTATGCTGCGTGATGAGAGCGGAGAAGTTCTTGGAATGGTGCTGGTGCTGGATGACCTGACCCAGATGATGCGTGCACAGCGTATGGCGGCCTGGAGAGAAGTCGCCCGGCGTATTGCACATGAAATCAAGAACCCTCTGACGCCGATTCAGCTTTCCGCTCAACGGCTCCGCAAGCGCTATCTTTCCCGTTTCAGTGATGACGAAACGGTTTTTGACGAATGTACTGAGATGATTATCAAATCGGTGGATGAACTGAAAAATCTGGTGAACGAGTTCTCGAATTTTGCCCGTATGCCGGCCATTCAGCCTGAACCCAATGATTTTAATGCGCTCATCCGTGAAACACTGACATTGTATCAGGAAGGGCATCGCGGAGTTAATTTCAGTTTTGTCCAGGATGAAAAACTTCCGCAACTGACAATAGACCGGGACCAGATCAAAAGGGTGATCATCAACGTCCTGGAAAACGCTGTGGCTGCTATGGGAGAGCAGGGCAATATATCGCTGACAAGCCGCTATGACGCCGAGTTGAAAATGGCTGCTCTGGCAATTGCCGATGACGGACCTGGAATTTCTCCTGAGGATAAGCCTCGTTTATTTGAACCCTATTTTTCAACCAAAAAAACCGGAACCGGGCTTGGATTGGCAATCGTCAGCAGTATTATTACAGATCACGGCGGTTTTGTGAGAGTCCGTGACAACAGGCCTCACGGAGCCATCTTTGTTATTGAACTGCCGGCGGCATAACGCTCTTGTAAAGGAACAAACATGTCACACACAATTCTTGTAGTCGATGATGAGAAGGATATCCGGATCTCACTGACCGGAATTCTTGAGGACGAGGGCTATCACATAATTACCGCTGCGAGCGGCGCCGAAGGCATTGAGTCTGCTCAGCAGGAATTGCCGGATTTGATACTGCTCGATATCTGGATGCCGGGTATGGATGGTCTGGAAACTCTGGCAAGACTGAAAAGCCTCTTCCCGCAGATAACAGTCATAATGATTTCAGGGCATGGCACAATCGAAACGGCGGTGCGGGCTACAAAGCTCGGCGCTTTTGATTTCATCGAAAAGCCGCTTTCACTCGAGAAGGTCCTGATCAGTGTTGCGAATGCCCTGCAGCTGCAGGAGCTCAAGGCAGAAAATGCGGAACTAAAGAGGAGCGCAGCCAATGAGTATGAACTGATCGGTGAAACTCCTATTATGTCATCGCTTCGCGAACAGATCGTACGTGTCGCCCCAACAACCGCCTCCGTGCTGGTGACGGGTGAAAACGGTACCGGCAAGGAACTGGTGGCCCGTTCGCTGCACTATTACAGTCCGCGTCGTGACCGGCCCTTCATAGCAATTAATTGTGCAGCGATCCCGGAGGAATTAATCGAGAGTGAGTTGTTCGGCCATGAAAAAGGCGCCTTTACCGGTGCGATTGCCCAGAAAAAAGGCAAATTTGACCTGGCTGACGGTGGCACGCTTTTTCTGGATGAAATTGCGGACATGTCTCTTAAGACCCAGGCAAAGATTCTGCGTATTATACAAGAGCGAAGTTTTGAAAGAGTCGGTGGAATCAAGCAGGTTTCGGTTGATGTGCGGATTGTGGCCGCCACAAACAAGATGCTTGACCAGGAGATACTGGCGGGCAGATTCAGGGAAGACCTCTATTACCGTCTGAATGTAGTTCCCTTCAGGGTTCCGGCTCTTCGGGACCGCCTCGAAGACATTCCGCTGCTGGTGAAGTATATGGTAAGTCTCTTTTATCGCAGGGAAGGGCGTGAAGCCAAAGTGTTCCTGCCGGAGGCGCTTGATATGTTGACCGGGTATGATTGGCCCGGCAATGTGCGTGAACTGAAAAATATTATTGAACGCATATTGATAATGACACCGGGCGGTTTGATAAAAGCCACCGATGTGCCTGACCTGAGGGGTGGGGTGCCATCCGCTATCCCTCAGAGTCCCAGGCCCGAAGGTGCGTTCAGCAGGGCCTCTCTTCGTGATGCCCGTGAAGAATTTGAACGTGAGTTCATCATCCATAAGCTTGAGGACAATGACTGGAATATTTCACGCACAGCCGAACTGATCGAGCTGGAGCGCAGCAATCTGCACCGTAAGATAAAAAGTTACGGGATTGATGTGAGAAAATAAGTAAGCAGGAGCCTCTCCTTTGATTATAAAGCGTACGACAATTACGACGTCCATCATAGCTATTGGAATCTTTGCCTGTCTGGCGATCATACTTTACAGCAAATGGTCTCCCCTGGACAGACATCCTGATGCTACTTATCTGCAATTGCTGCGCGAAGCATATTCCGCAGTTCTCACGCATCATGTTGAAAAACCGGACTCAAAAAAGCTGGTTCAGAGCATGGTTGACGGAATGCTGGCCAAGCTTGACCCCCACAGTGCTTATCTGCCTCCGGAGCCTTATCGCGAGATGGAGGTGCAGATGTCGGGTGCTTTTGGCGGTGTCGGCATCGAACTGGGGATGAAGGACGGTCGGCTGACCGTAATCGCTCCCATCGAGGACACACCCGCTTTCCGGGCCGGGATTCAGGCCAATGACCACATCTGGAAAATTGAAGGGAACTCAACCCGTGGTATGAACATCTCGGAAGCGGTCAAGCGGATGCGGGGCGAAAAAGGAACACCGGTGACTTTGTCAATTTTACGCAACGACTCTCTTACGGCGCTGACATTCAACCTGGTGCGGGATATCATAAAAATAAAGAGCCTCAAATCAAAAATGCTGGATTCGGGTTTCGGATTTATCAGGATATCACAATTTCAGGAGCGCACCGGCGGCGAGTTCAAGCAGGCGCTGCAAGAGTTACACGTGGCGGCAGGCGGTCAGTTGAAAGGTCTGGTAATAGATCTGCGCTATAATCCGGGCGGCCTTCTCGAATCCTGTATCCAGGTAGCCAACAGCTTCATCGGGGATAATATCAATAACACCGTCATTGTTTCAATCAAGGGACGCACTCCGGAGTCCACCCGTACCTATAACGCCTCTCTGGGCACAAAGGAGCCGCGCTATCCGATTGTCGTGCTGATAAACGGCGGAAGTGCCAGTGCTTCTGAGATCGTTGCCGGGGCTCTCCAGGATCACAAACGCGCTATCGTGATGGGGACTCAGAGCTTTGGCAAAGGATCGGTACAGTCGATATTTCCGATGAAGGGCAATGCCGCGTTGAAGCTTACAACTGCTCGCTATTACACTCCGAGTGGCCGCTCGATTCAGGCCAAAGGAATCGTTCCGGATGTGGAAGTACCCAACATAAAACCTTTACCGGCCAAAGAGAAGGGGATGGAGATCAAGGAAAAAGATCTGGAAAAAAGCCTTGCCTCTGAGGGGAAGGAGGAAAAGCGGCAGCCGAAAGTCCTGGAACCAACGCATGGCGGCACTGCAACAGAATCAGATCTGCAGAAAGATTATCAACTCCGTCGTGCGCTTGAGCTGCTACAGTCACTGAGTTTGTTGAAGGAGAAAGGATTCTAGGCGTTTTTGAGAATATGCGAGGTCAGGATCAGGTTAGGCCGCGGTTTCGGAATATCCTCATAAAAATTACTCCCAGGATCGAAAGGCACAGCCCCACACACAGCAGCAGGTAGCCAATAGCCCGTCCTTCGCCCCATCCCAGCAGATCTTTGTTTTTCATCAGAAAGATCAAGGCCAAACCGCCAAAAGTGCCTATTCCGCCGATAATATAGACAGCGAAAGCAATGATCGCCAAGCCGATTCCCTGTTTTTTTGCCATCTGGCGCCCCAATCAATCGCTCAGTAGTTCCTGTAACTTTGCTCCAATGTTCTCTTCCCGCATTATCGCTTCGCCAATCAGAAAAGCTTTTGCTCCGTTGCTTTGAAGGTGCAAAATATCAGCTCGATTGTTAATGCCGCTCTCGGCTACCAGAATTCGATCCGCGGGAAGCATTCCGGCCAGACGGCCAATTGTGCCAAGATCTGTCTCAAATGTCCGTAAATTACGGTTGTTAACGCCGATCAGACGGCAGTCGGTCATCAGCGCCAGTTCCATTTCATCCTGATCATGAACTTCCAGAAGCACATCCAGTTGAAGCTCCCTGGCAATAGCGTAAAAGTCCTGCAACTGCGGCAGATCAAGCATGGCTGCAATCAGCAGGATCGCGTCTGCACCGGCAGCGCGGGCCTCAAAAATCTGGTACGGATCGCAGATGAAATCCTTGCGCAGCAAGGGGAGTGACACCGTCTCACGAATCAACGCCAGAAAGCGAAGGTGCCCCATGAAAAAATGCTCATCGGTAAGTACAGACAGACAGGTGGCGCCGTTGTTCTGGTAGATTTCGGCTATTTCCAGCGGGTCAAAATCCGCACGTATGATTCCTTTGCTGGGGGACCCTTTCTTGACTTCTGCGATAATGGCGGTCCAGCCTGAGGCGACCGCCTCACACAGATGCCGCTCGAAACCGCGTGGCAGATCCTCAAGATCCCCGATGCGCGCCTTAAGTTCGTCAACAGGGGAAATAAGTTTGGCGCCGGCAACTTCTTCACGTTTACGGGCCACAATTTTCTGGAGTATATCCGGTGTGCGGATGGTCATATCAATCGCTTTCATCACAGGCGAACATTTTTGAGATTTCAGAAATATCAGTTCTGGTTGGTCAAGGCCGCCAGTTTTTCAACCTGCTGTAGGGCACGGCCGGAATCTATGGCCGCTGCAGCCATTAATTTGCCTTCCAGCGGTGTAGAGACACGGCCGGCGGCCAAGAGGGCATAGGCCGAATTAAGAAGTACTATATCCCGTCGTGGGCCCTGCTCTCCAGCCAATACAGATTTTACGATAACGGCATTGGCAGAGGCATTGCCACCCTTGAGTGCCGACATGAGGCATCTTGACAACCCAAGCTGTTCAGGTGTGACCGTTGACAGTGTGACGCCTTCAGGTTTGACCTCCGCCACCAGGGTTTCACCGGTCGTCGTCATCTCATCCATTCCGTCAGAACCATGCACTACGAATCCGTGCTTGCATCCCAGATTATGAAGTACCCCCGCCAGCTTCTCTACCAGCTCTGCTTTATAGACTCCCATTACCTGACAATCGGCACCGGCCGGGTTGGTTAGAGGGCCGAGAATATTGAAAATAGTGCGGATGCCGATCTCCCGTCGCGGGCCGATAGCATGCTTCATGGCGCCATGCAGGGCAGGGGCAAAAAGGAAGCCGATACCGATCTGGTCAATACAGCTTTCGACAGTTTCAGGTGTCACATCAAGGTTTATGCCCAGTTTTTCAAGTACGTCGGCGCTGCCGCAGGCCGAGGAGACCGAACGGTTACCATGTTTGGCGACCTTCACACCGCAGGCGGATACAACAAATGAAACCGTAGTGGAAATGTTGAAGGTATTTGTGCCGTCACCACCGGTGCCGACTACGTCCAGAATGGTTTCCCGGTCTATGTTGATGTCATCCCGATCTATGTCAAGGACCCCTTTCCCAACCCGGATCGGGGTGGCCCGTTCACGCATGACGCGTGCTGCGCCGGTTATCTCCGCAACAGTTTCACCTTTCATGCGCAGGGCGGTTATGAAAGATCCGATCTGGGCCTGGGTACACTCTCCGGACATGACCTGGTTCATGACCTCAATCATTTCACCTTCGGTAAGATCTTCAAGTTCGATAATTTTGGCGATGGCTGCTTTGATCATTAGCGGTCCTCCATACGAAAAAAGGGGATGTTGCCATCCCCTTGCGATTGTCATGTCAACAACGAAATTAGACCCCTTCTTTTATCTTGCGGATGGCATCGCGGATCAGGGCTTCCGCCAGATCGGGCACCACTTCCCAGACGATACGTTCAATAACCTCTTTGGATGCAGCCGATAGTGCGGCTCTCAGTTGATCTTCACTCAGAGTGTTTTGCTGCTCTGCAGTTGTTGTAACCGGTGCAACAGCCAGAGCAGGTGCAACAGGTGCAGCAAAGGAGGCAACAGGAGCGACAGGCTCAGGTTTAGGAGCATCAAAGGCCGGGACAGCCGGTTTAATGGGCTCCTCAAAGATTGACAGTTCAGGTTCCTGTACAGCGAAAACAGAGGGAGCAGGCTCAGGTGGTGCCGTTACAGGTGCCGATTGCAGTGGTGCTTCATCTTCAAAAGCGATGTCACCAAAACCGGCACTTTCAACGACCGGAGCCGGCTGCTCGGAGAAAACCGCTTCTGGAAGCTCAGCGACGTTTTCCTCTTCGAATTCGAACGTGTGCTCTTCAACCGGAACCCACTGAGTGCCGGTATGCTGAGGTGATGTCGATGGAGTCGGGGTGGACGGAATCAGTTGAGAGTCAGCTTCTTCATTGACAATGGCAAACACATCGGGTTCCAAAGCATCAGGAAATCCGGTTTCCACTGGGGCTGGCGGCGTTATTGGGGCTGCAGGAGGTTCAGTATCAGAGGTGAACGCTCCCCAGATATCGGCCGGCGCAGCGGTCTGCAACGTCTCGGGTGTAGCCTGAAGCGGGGCTGCCGGGGCAGTCATGGTGGGGGCAAAAACCGGCGCAGGTTCGGGAGTGGCCGCTGGCTGTGCTGCAACTTTATTGACAAGTCTTGAAGCGCCAAGTTCAGAAAGCTCTTTTACTTTGTTGACAATCTGCTGCGACTCAAAAGGTTTGGCCAGATAATCATCAGCCCCGCATTTTTTTGCCTTCTCTTCGTCAAATGGCTCAAAGGAACCAGTGAGAATTAGAATCGGCTTGGCAGCCAGCGCGGGGATGGCCCGCACTGCCTCACACACTTCGTAACCGCTCATGCCAGGCATAAGCGCATCTATCAGTAAAACATCCGGGCTGAGTTCGCGGGCTTTTTCAACGGCGGCCTTACCATTATCGACCACGGTAAGCGAATATTCCTCACCACCGAATATAATGCCGATAACCTTCTGAATAGTGATGCTATCGTCAGCCAGAAGTAGTTTTATGCCCATCGATTCCTCCCTGATAAGTGGGTGCGGAAGTTGATTTGTCCGCGGAAAGCTAGCACAGGTGCCGGGGGGTGTCAAGTTATTAGAGTTTCAGGGTACTTGCACGTCAATTAAAACTTCATCAGCGATTCTGGGGTGGGAAAATATCGAGGCAGCCAGAGTGGAAATGTCACTGCGTAACATGCTGAAATGCCGGATGTCGCGGTAGTCAAGCCGTATAGTCAGGAGGATAACGAACAGATCCCGTTCCGGATCAATCCATATTGATGATCCGCTATAGCCGGTATGACCGAAAGACATATCAGAAAAGTGTTTGCCGCGCGGGGACGAAAAAGGCGAATAGATATCCCAGCCCAGGCCACGGACGACTCTGCCTCCGCTGTAAAAATACGGGGCGGTCATCTGAGATACTGTGCGCTGGCTGAAAATAGGTCTGTTTTTTAATTCATCCTGATCAAGCAGCATGACTGCGAAACGGGACAGATCAAAGAGAGTACTGAAAAGTCCGGCATGACCGGCTACCCCGGACAGGAGCCGGGCGTTCTCATCCTGAACTATGCCGGCGTGCAGCTGTTTGTCAGGGCCGATGGTGGGAGCGATAGATCGGATCATCTCCGCCGGAGGAATGAACATGGTATCGGCCATGCCGAGCGGTGCAAATATGTGTTCCTGTGAAAAGCGATCAAGCGCCTGACCGGAAGCGCGCTGAATCAGTTCGCCAAGCAGGATAAAGTTGATATCTGCGTAGCGGAAACGATTGCCGTACTGGTTCCAGTTTTTCTGTGAAGCGGCATTTTGGATGGCCGACATGATCGGGTTTGTGCCTGAGATAGTTGCGTCTTCAAGTCCCGATGTGTGGGTCAGCAGGTTGAGGATTGTAATTTCTTCGCGGCCGGTACCTTCAAATTCAGGAAACCATCGGCTTAGCGGATCCATAAGTGTGATGCGGCCATTCTCAAGCAGTTTCATTACGGCCGGAGCAGTTGCAATTACCTTGGTCAGCGAGGCAAGATCAAAAAGAGTCCGTTCATCAATCGGACTTGTGGTGCCGGTCGTTGAAGTCTGGCCGCGGGCCGAACTGTAGAGGATGCCTTTATGGTTGCCTACAGCAACGACACCTCCTGAAATCAGGCCACGCCGGATAGAGTTGTCAAGTATTACATCGATGGTCGCTGCCCGCCCGACATCCATAAGGTCGTCGGCGGCAATGGCTGCATCATGCGTAACAAGTAGAAAAAATATAAGAATCGCGCGTAAAAAGCGCACAGTATTGTCCTTGAAAAGTCAATAGACCCCTAAAACAAAGGGGGATCAGGTTGAATTGTGTCGTTTGGTCAGGTGCGGTAATCGGCGTTGATGCTGACGTATTCATGCGAAAGATCTGATGTGTAGACATTTGCAGAGCCATTATCAAGACCAAGGTCTATCGTTACGGTAAATTCCTTCTTTCTGAGAACTTCGGTGCCGCGCGTTTCCGCATCACCTCCGGCGAAGATGCCATTTTTGGCCATGCAGACATCATCAAAACAGAGCGACAGCTTGGATTGGTCCACCTCGGCTCCGGAATATCCTGTCGCAGCAAAGATCCGGCCCCAGTTTGCATCCTGACCAAAAAAGGCGGTCTTGACCAGGCACGAGTTGGCGACCGCCTGGGCAACTTTCCTAGCATCGGCGTTGTCTTTGGCTCCCGTCACCTTAATTTCAACAAACTTGGTGGCCCCTTCTCCATCCTTCACAATCAATTTTGCCAGCGATAACAGTACATCGTTCAGAAGTGACTCGAATATTTCAGCTTCGGGAGAGCCCGGAACAATAGCAGAATTCCCGGCTTTGCCGTTCGAAAGTATGAGACATGTGTCGTTGGTTGACATATCGCCGTCGACCGTAATTGAGTTGAAGGAACTATCAACGGCTCTACGGAATGTGTCCTGCAGAAAGCCCGCTTCCACGGCAGCATCAGTGATAATGAACGACAGCATGGTGGCCATGTTGGGCATGATCATGCCGGCCCCTTTGGCGACCCCGGCCACAGTATAACCGACTCCCCCAGCCAGCCCGCTGCGCACTTCCAGCTTGGGAAACGTATCAGTTGTCATTATGGCCTGTGCAATATCATCAAGTGTGCCGGAAGGGAGTCCTTCCACGAGCCCGGGTATTGCCGCCCGTATCCTTTCCATGGGCATCTGGACGCCGATAACACCTGTGGATGAGACCTGAATAAAGCTGTCGGGAATCCCAAGGGCTGAAGCGAGCAGAAGAGATGTTTCACCGGCAGCCGCCAGCCCAGCGTCCCCTGTGCAGGCGTTGGCGTTGCCGCTGTTTACTATCAGAGCCTGTGCAGTGCCGCCGGCGATTCGCTCTTCGGACAAAAGCACAGGAGCTGCCTTGACCTTGTTGGTTGTAAACACAGCGCAGGCAGTTGCCGGAACTTCAGAGAAGATCAACGCCAGATCTTTCCGGCCCGGTTTTTTGATGGCGGCTTCTATGGCTGAAAATTGATATCCCTTGATGACCATGGCTACTTCCCGCAGCACTTCTTGAATTTTTTTCCGCTTCCACAGGGGCAGGGATCGTTCCGGCCTGCAATTTTCTGGCTTTTGGCCGGTTCCTGGGTGCGTTCTTCGTCATTCGAAATATTAAAGACCAGTTTCTTGCTGCGCTGTTCCTCTTCCATCTCTTCGACTTCTTCTCCGCCACGGTCAAGCTGAACCCAGAAAATTCTCTCGACTGATTCTTCCCTGATCCGGATAATCATTTCCATAAACAGGTTGTACGCCTCTTTTTTGTATTCCTGTTTCGGATCTTTCTGTCCGTAACCCCTCAGTCCGATTCCCTCTTTCAGATGATCGATATTCAAAAGATGATCTTTCCAGTGAGTATCTATGGCCTGCAGCATAATTCTCTTGATTAGATAATCGAGCAGTTCATCGCCGAATTCGTTTACCCGTTCTTCCAAGATGGAGTGGGCCTGTTCTTTAAGCAGGGTACGGAAGTTGTCCGTAACCAGACGGCTCAACATCTCTTGCGACATATCAAGCTGCAGATTGAAGCATTTGTACACGATCTCGCTGATAGAGTCCCAATCCCATTCGTTAGCCGGCACTTTCTCGATGGCATACTTTGAAACAATTTCTTCAATTGTTTCTTCCAGCATCTCCATAAAGCTCTCACGGATTTCGACTCCGGCCAGGATTTCTCGCCGCTGGGTGTAGATTACTTCGCGCTGCTTGTTCATAACATCATCGTATTCGATCAGATGTTTGCGGATGTCAAAGTTGTGGGCCTCGACTTTTTTCTGGGCGTTTTCAATCGATCTGGTAATCATACTGTGGGTAATGGCTTCACCCTCTTCAATTTTAAGAAGATCCATTATTTTTGAAACACGTTCCGAACCGAAGATGCGCAGAAGGTCATCTTCCAGTGAAAGGAAAAATTTGGAGGAGCCTGGATCGCCTTGACGTCCGGAACGGCCGCGCAGCTGATTGTCAATCCTGCGGGACTCGTGCCTTTCAGTGCCCAGAATATGCAGACCACCGAGTTTGACAACTTCATCATGCTCGGCCGCACAAATCGGCCGGTGTTTTTCAGTCAGCTGATTGAACCTGGACAGATTCTCTTCATAGAAGGAATTCTCCTGTGCTTCCACCTGTTTTGACAGTGCCTCAATTTCGTTAAGCAGTCGGGAATATTCAGGTGATTCAGGATTCACTTTTTCGATAATTTGAAGTTTGGTTTTCCGATCCTGAAAAGCCTGAGTCTGCTCAACCTGATTTCTGGAAACCGCCTCAGGGCTGCCACCCATTTCATTTCTTGCAAGCCCTTCCGGATTGCCCCCCAGAACGATATCGGTACCACGGCCAGCCATGTTGGTGGCAATTGTTATGGCGCCCTTGCGACCGGCCTGAGCAACTATCTCCGCTTCACGCTCATGCTGTTTGGCATTGAGTACGTGGTGAGGAATTCCCTGCTGTTTCAGAAGTTCAGAAAGTGTCTCCGATTTTTCAATTGAAATGGTACCGACCAGGCATGGTTGCCCGGCCGCAAAATGTCCTTTAATGTCAGTTATGACGGCCTTGAATTTCTCCATTTCGGTTTTATAGATGACATCCGGATAGTCGGGGCGCAGCAGAGGTCTATTGGTAGGTATGACAGTGACCGAGAGCTTGTATATTTTATGGAACTCCTCCGCTTCAGTGTCGGCCGTACCGGTCATTCCGGAAAGCTTGCTGTACATGCGGAAGTAGTTCTGGAATGTGATGGTGGCCAGGGTCTGGTTTTCGTTCTCGATCTTGACCCCTTCCTTGGCCTCGATGGCTTGGTGCAGGCCGTCCGACCAGCGCCGTCCCGGCATGAGTCGGCCGGTAAATTCATCGACGATCATAACTTCGCCGTCACGCACCACGTAATCCACATCGATCTTGTACATGGCGTGAGCGCGCAGAGCCTGGTTGACATGGTGAAGAATCTCAATGTTGCGCGGGTCATAAAGGTTATCAACTTTCAAAAGGCTTTCAACTTTGAGAACACCCTGTTCGGTCAGGTTTGCGCTCTTGGCTTTTTCATCAATTGTAAAATCACCGGTGTACTTCTTACGTTTGCCGGAAAGTGTGTTTGCCTCAACTTCTATGACTTCGCCCTTTTCGAGCTTAGGGATAATCCGATCGATGATATAGTATTTGTCGGTTGAATCCTCTGTCGGTCCGGAGATGATCAGAGGTGTTCTGGCCTCGTCGATCAGAATTGAGTCCACTTCGTCCACGATGGCATAGTTGAAGCCGCGCTGGACATAGTCCTCCAGTGCAAACTTCATGTTGTCACGAAGATAGTCAAAACCGAATTCGTTGTTTGTGCCGTAGGTAATATCAGCGGCGTAGTTTTCACGCCGTTGTTCATCCTCGATGCCATGGACGATGATACCGACAGTCAATCCTAAAAAACCGTACAGGCGCCCCATCCATTCCGAATCTCGTTTTGCCAAGTAATCGTTGACTGTAACAACATGGACACCTTTACCTGAAATGGCATTCAGGTAGGCGGGCAGGGTGGCCACCAGGGTTTTTCCTTCACCGGTTTTCATCTCTGCAATTTTACCGGAATGCAGAACCATGCCGCCGATTAACTGGACATCAAAGTGGCGCATTCCAAGTACGCGTTTTCCTGCTTCCCGGCATACGGCAAATGCTTCCGGGAGCAAAGAATCCAGGGATTCTCCTTTCGCGTGGCGTTCCTTGAACTCTGAAGTCTTTGCTTTAAGCTGATCGTCTGAAAGGCCGGAAATTGCAGGTTCCAAGCCGTTTATTTTTTCAACTATCGGCCACATTTTCTTGAGCTCCCGCTCGTTCTTGCTGCCGATGAATTTTTTTATGATGGAACTGAACATTCTATTTATCTCCTGATTAGTAGGGTTACGACAAAACAGCTTGATAAAATAACACAGCTTGTATGGTTGCTCAATAAAAAAGGGGTAATGACACTTGTTTCTTTTAAGTCGTTACAGTGCCGGCTGACGTCATGCTGAAAATAAAATTAGCATTTCATGATTTTTTTACATACAAACCCGAAAATCTGTGTTAGTTATCAAAACCCCTAATTTTGTGGGAAAAGAAGACTGAGTCTCTGGGCTCGATCGAGTATCTTTTTTTATTGCATTACGCACACTTGCGACATCGTGAGTGCATTAAACCAGTAGGACAGAAGGAGTAGTGGCATGACAACAGGTAGAGTGAAGTGGTTCAACGACAGTAAGGGTTTTGGTTTTCTTGAGCAGGAGCAGGGCGAAGATATCTTCGTGCACTTCTCCGCCATCTCCGGCGAAGGTTTTAAATCTTTGGCCGAAGGCGATTCGGTCAACTTCGATATCGTCAAGGGGCCGAAAGGTCTTCAGGCAGCCAACGTAACACGGGCTTAATCTCCCGAGCCAGCTGGCACACAAAAGCCCCGGCCAAAACCGGGGCTTTTGTTGTTTCCGGGGCAGTATCAATAACGGTCAGACATTAAAGCGGAAATGCATTACGTCTCCGTCTTTCACAACATATTCCTTGCCCTCCAGCCGCATCAGCCCTTTTTCCTTGGCACCGCTCTCGCCATTACAGGCGATATAGTCGTCAAAGCCGATCACTTCAGCCCGTATAAAGCCCTTTTCAAAGTCTGTGTGAATGACTCCTGCCGCCTGGGGTGCCTTGGTGCCGTTCACAATGGTCCAGGCCCGCACTTCCTTGACTCCGGCAGTGAAGTAGGTGATTAAGCCCAATAGTGCGTAGCCGTTGCGTATCAGGCGGTCAAGCCCGGCTTCGGCCAGTCCCATATCCAGAAGAAAATCCTGTTTTTCAGTGCCGTCGAGCTCAGAAATCTCGGCTTCAAGTTTGCCGCAGATGACAACCACTCCAGCCCCTTCGGAAGCTGCTATTTCTCTGACTGCCGCGACATTGTGGTGTCTTCCCTCAAGATCATCTTCGGCCACGTTGGAAACATACAGAACAGGTTTGTCGGCCAGCAGATGCAGATCCCTCAGCCAGATACGCTCATCTTCATTCTCGGCGACGCCACGCAGTTTCTGCACCAGTTCGAGCCGCGCCCTGACACGCAGGTAGAATTCAACTTCTTCCTTGGCTTTTTTATCGCCGCTGCGAGACATTTTCTCCGCCCGCTGCAGCTTCTTTTCAACCGTGTCGAGGTCTGCCAGAGCAAGCTCGGTATTAATTGTTTCTATGTCAGCGGCCGGAGAAACGCGCCCACTGACATGCACCACGTTATCATCATCAAAACATCTGACAACATGTATGATGGCGTCTACACTACGGATATGGCCCAGGAACTGGTTACCTAGTCCTTCACCCTGGCTGGCCCCTTTGACCAACCCGGCTATATCAACGAATTCAATGGTAGTGGGCTGGACTTTCTGGGGCTTGACGATGGCTGACAGCAGGTCCATACGCGGATCAGGAACCTGTACAATTCCGACATTGGGTTCAATGGTGCAAAACGGATAATTTGCAGATTCGGCTCCAGCAGAAGTAAGTGCATTAAAAATGGTGGATTTGCCGACGTTGGGTAACCCGACTATTCCGCAATTGAATCCCATACTGTTTATCCTTCCAGAAAGTTTCTGTTATTGTGCAGGCTCATCGCCTTGGGAAGTCCTTCGTTGAGAAGCATCTCCAACATATCCCGCCCGCCATCAAGAACCCGCGGTAATTGCTCCATCTGTTCAGGTGGAATATTATTTAGAACATAGCCTGAGGTATCACCGTGAGGCGGTCTGCTTATACCGATACGCAGACGGATAAAATCCCCCCCCATCTGCTCCATAATGGAGCGCAGTCCATTGTGACCACCGTGGCCACCATCCTGTTTGAGGCGCACAGAACCAAACGGGATGTCAAGCTCATCATGGACAACTATCAGTTGTGTCAGAGGGAGCTTGTGAAACTGCAGTGCCTGCATGACGGCTTTGCCGGAGAGGTTCATGAAGGTCTGGGGTTTGATAAGTATCAGACGTCGGCCACCGTAACTCCATTCGCCAGAAAGGCTGGAGAAGGTTTTCCTGGAGATGGAAATATTTTCCTGACTGGCCAGGCGGTCCAAAAAAAGGAAACCCGCGTTGTGGCGGGTCCATTGGTACTGGGGGCCGGGATTACCCAGCCCCGCTATGACAAACGTGCTCATGGGATTATTAGTTAGACCGCGGCAGCAGCTACATCTTCTTTGGCCCGGCCGAGAACGCTTACAACAGGAGTTTTAGGGTTATCCAGCACTTTGACTCCATCCGGGAGTTTGATTTCGTTGACATGGATCGAATGGGCTATCTTCAGCTGGGTGATGTCAATTTCAATATGGTCAGGGATGTTACCCGGTAAGCACTCAACGTGCAGTTCGTGATGAGCAAGGTCCAGAAGCCCGCCTTCTTTAACGCCGGTGGCTGTACCTTTAAGAAGAACTGGTACGGTTACGCGCAGTTTTTCATTCATGTTGATACGGTGAAGGTCAACGTGTTTGTAAAACTTTTTGATAGGGTCGCGCTGAAGATCGGCGATGATGGCCATGGACTGGTCCAGAGTTCCTCCTCCGATCAGAGTGATCAGGTTGTTCTGGCCACCTTCACCGGACATGGCATCTTTCAGATCACCAATTTTTACACTGATCGGCATAGGATCCATGCCTTTGCCATAGACCACACCCGGAACCAAGTCGGCATTGCGAAGTCTGCGGCTTACGCCAGTGCCGGTCTTTGTGCGCAGTTCAATGTTCATCTGTTTTTGTTGCATACTGTTCCTCCACGTGTAGTGACGGGTTGACGCCGTCCTATTCTAATATAATGTGCTGATCTTATACAAAGAGTGAGCTTACGGATTCATCCTCATGGATTCGACGGATAGCTTCCGCCAGAAGGTCAGCTACCGACAGCATTTTAATTTTGCCAGTAGCCGCTCCTTTGTCTCCAAGAGGGATTGTGTCAGTCAGAACCACTTCTTCAATATCGGAATTATTTATTCTTTCAATGGCCGGTCCGGAAAGTACCCCATGTGTGGCACAGGCGACAATCGTCCTGGCGCCGTTTTCCTTGAGAGCTTTAGCTGCCTGGGTCAGGGTGCCGGCGGTATCAATCATGTCGTCAAGAATAATCGCTGTTTTATCACGTACGTCACCTATCAGGTGCATAACTTCGGCAACGTTAGGTCCGGTACGACGCTTATCGATAACTGCCAGGCTGCATCCCAGGCGTTTAGCAAAAGCACGTGCCCTTTCGGTGCCGCCTGCATCAGGTGTTACCATAACCACATCATCGTTGCTGAAGCGGTCCTTCAAATAATTCAGAATGACCGGAGCTGCATAAAGATTATCCACAGGGATATTAAAGAATCCCTGAATCTGGCCAGCGTGAAGATCAATGGTTACAACTCTGTCAACTCCAGCTGTCGTAATCAGGTCGGCTACCAGTTTGGCCGTAATCGGCGTACGCGGGGCTGCTTTGCGGTCCTGTCTGGCATAGCCGTAATACGGTATAACAGCGGTGATAGTAGCGGCCGAGGCTCGTTTTAGCGCATCGGTCATAACCAGCAGTTCCATTAGATTGTCATTGGTCGGTGCACAGGTAGATTGTATCACGTACACATCTCGACCGCGGACATTCTCGCCGATCTCCACCATGACTTCGCCATCGGAAAAGCAGCGAACCCGTGCAGTGCCCAGAGGGACGCTCAGGCAGTCACAAATTTTTTGTGCCAGATCTGGGTTGGAGTTCCCGGAAAAAACCCTGATTTTTTCATGCATGTTTGTCAAAACCTTTCAATGCAAAACCGACGCCTTGGAACGGTGCAACACGTGCACAATTCAATCTGTTAAAAATGGAAATGCAAGATATACTAAAACAATCGCTAAAATGCAACCTCTTTCGATGAGGCTTATTACACCCTTTAACATAAAGCTCTGCTCTTTTTCTACAAAACCAGAATGCCTTCCTTCAGGGCAAACAATATAAATTCATTTGCGGCTTCTAGCGGAATATCAAGTCTGGAAGACAGCTCCCCGGCACAGGTTTGGCCGTTCATGGATTCAAGCAGGCAGAAGTACGAATGTTCGAATGACTGGGTACAAATGATATTTCCACTCGGATAGATGGCGGCGTATGACCCAAGCGGCTCGAGGTTGGCATACATCCAGCGTATGTCAGGGGCACCGGATTCGATAATATCCAGAATTTCATAATGAAACTTTGCCAGTTGAAGTGAATCCGATTTTTGCAATTTGAGTTGAAGGACGTTCCTCCTGTCATAATGACGCTTTTTTGCTGTAGTTTGTGGTGCAAGCAGTGCTGCTGCATAATAATAGTGATAATCAGCCAGATCCAATACGAGAGGTTGAAAGCGCCTCAGACTTTTGGTGCTGAAGAGCCCGATCAGAAATTCTCTCTGCAAGTTACGAACATCCATATCACTGAAAGCGCTTTCGTTGAAGTCGGACCCGGACCGGATAACAAGCATATCAGCAAATCTCTGAAAAAAATCTGAAGGTTTCAGGCCGAGTAGATCTGTGACCCCATTGAACCATGCTACAGCCTTTCCTCTGGTGTAAAAAATATCGCAGGCTGAAGCGATCTGTTGCGCCCTGTGCATCTCTGTAATTGAATAAGTGGGAGAAGAAATCAATGTGTAGGGGGGCTCTGATAGGTGAGTAAGTCCCAGGGTAGAGCTTCTTGCTCGCAGAGCAGTTCCCGGCAGAACCGCCAGAGGGAAAATGTCGAGGTGATTAGGGTAGAGTGAGATGGCGAAATCAAGGCTTTCGCAAAAGCCCTGTAAGTTGTCGCCCGGCAATCCGTACATCAGATCAAAACCAAATACGGCGCCGCTTTCATTCAGTAGATCTATTCTGGATTTAAAATCGTCTTTGGCAAATGACCGCCCGACCTGCTTGAGAACCGCAGGATCTGAACTCTGGAGGCCGATCTGCAATGAACAGATAATTTGTGAAAATAATACTGCCATCTCACGGTCAATAAATTCACTGCGGACTTCAAAATGGAAATGAATCTTCGGCGCAATTTTTCTTATCATCCTCAGGATCGTTTTAGCCCGCTTCACATCCTGATTGAAAGTAGAGTCCAGCACAAAAATCTGTGTAACCCCGGTTGATGCAAAGTGCTTTAATTCAGCTTCAAGCCGTTCAATTGAAAATCGTTTTACGCTCTTTTGCCCGCGGGAATCGAAACAGAAGTCGCATGAAAAGCTGCACCCCCGGGATAATTGCCAGAGTATGCCGGAATAGCTTCGGGTATCCAGAACCCCGGAAAGAAAGGGGGATGGAATGCTGTCCAGGCATTTTAGCGACCGGTTATCAGGGAGGATGACCGTATTTGATTGGGTTGCGAGTCCGGGGATGCCATCCATATCCTTTTGATCAGCTATTCTGTTGCATAGTGCTGTGAAGGGTATTTCACCTTCGCCGGTTATTATGAAGTCAAAATTTCCCGTTGCAAGGATACTTTCCGGGTCTGCTGTGACTTCTGGGCCGCCTGCGAAAATTTTTATCATTGGCAGACGGATTCGCAAACATTCTGCAATCTTTGAGCACAGAATCCGGTTCCAGGAATACATCGAGAAACCTACAGCGATCGGATGTGTTCCGGAAATCACTTGAGCACATTCCTCAGGTTGTTGCCCGATAAAGAAATCAGTCAAAATTATATTAACACGGGAATTTGTTGATGCACTTTTCAAAAAGGCATTTGCAAGAGGCACCGCTTGCGGGGAGGGAGCGGTGTGTATTGATATCAGTGCAATATTTGGTTGTGGATTTCGATGTCTCTGGTTCATTTTTCCGCACTTCATCGGTCAAAGTGATTTTTTAGTGATGATACACCAACTTACCAGAAACAGGGCACTGAATTTAGTGATAAAGTATTTCATTTAATATTGAATACTAGCGATATTTTGTCCTTTAGCCGTCAGCAAAATTGATCATATATCAATAAAATCAGATTGTTATTTATTTTGTTCAGATTTCAACTATTGTTTTACACGCAGTATTTTTTTCTTGACATATAAAATAGTATAGTGGTACTTCTTTGCTTAAATAAAATTCCATTATTTCAAACAGCCCGTATTTTTCGTACATAAATTATAGCCAATCAGCTTGCAGATGTAGTATGGTGCGCAAAAATCTTCAGGAGGTTCCACATGAA
Source organism: uncultured Geobacter sp. (assembly GCA_964619855.1). Classification (GTDB taxonomy): domain Bacteria; phylum Desulfobacterota; class Desulfuromonadia; order Geobacterales; family Pseudopelobacteraceae; genus JACRCG01. Next base: position 28,726 of record CAZUGI010000014.1, read on the forward strand.
AAGAAAAGGAGAAAGCATTATGAGATTTGCACGGGTTATGGCGGCAATGATGTTTGTTTTTGTGGTGACAGTTTCGCCCGTACTGGCCGCAAAGGATACGGTCAAGATCGGTGCCTTACTGGCGGTCACAGGACCGGCCTCTTTTCTTGGAGCTCCTGAAGCCAGATCTCTTGAGATGCTTGTAGAGGGCATCAACAAAAAGGGTGGCCTGAAGGGCAAGCAGATCGAACTGATAATCAAGGATACCGGCGCCAGCACCGAAAAAGCTGTTTCTTTTGCCAAACAGCTGATCGATGAAGAGAAAGTCCTTGCGATCATTGGACCTTCCACCAGCGGTGAAACCATGGGCATCAAGAAGCTTGCTGAAGAGGGCAAGACAATTCTGCTCTCCTGCGCAGCCGCAGAAGCCATTGTAAACCCGGTTGGCAAGTATGTCTTCAAGACACCTCAGAAAGACAGCGATGCAGTTATCAAGATTTTACAGCAGATCAAGAAAATGAAACTTACAAAAGTCGGCGTGCTTTCCAGTAACTCAGGATTCGGCAATGCCGGCAAAGGGCAGATTGAAAAGCTTATAGCCGAGCATGGCCTAACTATTGTGAGCAATGAAGTTTATGACAAGGCTGCCAGTGATCTGACCGGAGAAGTGACCAAAGTAAAGGCCTCCGGAGCAGAAGTAATAGTCAACTGGTCGATAGAGCCTGCTCAGGCAATCATCATTAAGAATGCGCGTCAAATCGGTTTCACCGGCCCGATATTCCAGAGTCATGGTTTCGGTAATATCAAGTATGTTGAGGCAGCCGGAGCTGCCGCTGAAGGCGTAATGTTCCCGGCAGGCCGCCTGCTGGTCGCCGATACCCTCCCGAAGAGTCATCCGCAGAAGGCCGTTCTCACAAGTTATAAAAAAGATTATGAGACTAAGTTCAAGCCTGACGCAGCCAGCACTTTCGGCGGCCATGCGTATGACGCCATGCTGATCCTTCAGGAAGCTATCAAAAAGGCCAACAGCCTTGACAAAGAAGCTGTAAGAACCGCTATAGAAGGGTTGAGGGGCATCGTAGGTACCGGTGGAATATTCAACTTCTCAGCTACCGATCACAACGGTCTTGCAATTGACGCTTTTGAGATGCTGACTGTCAAGAATGGTAAGTTTGCTGTGTTGGAGCAGGCGCCAGAGAAAAAAGCCGAACCCAAAAAGAAGAAATAATTTTCAAAACCGTACATATTCTGCCTTAGTGCAGCAATTACCCTAGACACGGGGCTTTGGCCCCGTGTTTTTTTCAGAACCTTTCAGAAGGTGGCATAATTATGGAACTGTTACTTCAATATATTGTAGCCGGTGTTACCTACGGTACCATCTATGCCATCGTGGCGATAGGCTTCAATATAATTTACAATACGACAGGTATCATCAATTTTGCCCAGGGTGAATTCGTTATGCTGGGCGGCATGACAGCCTTTACACTCAAGAACTACATGCCGCTGCCCGTGGCGATCGTTTCTGCGGTGATCATTACCATGATTATCGGTGCATTGATTGAAATGGTCTTTATCCGCTGGCTTAACAAGCCATCGGTTCTCCGTATGATTATTATTACTATCGGCATATCGATATTGGTTAGAGAGACTGCGCTTCATATCTGGGGCGAAGGAGTGACAGCCCTGCCATATTTTACCGGCACCTCGGTGACTGCCGTCAATCTGGGCGGTGTTTTTATATCACCGCAGGTGTTCTGGGCGGTTGGAATCAGCTCTATCATGGTGATACTGCTCGGTATATTTTTTAACTTTACTCTGCTGGGCAAGCAGATGCGGGCCTGCTCGGCTAACCGCGAGGCCGCCCGGCTTTGCGGCATCAGCACCCAGAATATGGTGACTCTCTCATTTATGCTCAGCGCCGCTATCGGCGCTCTTGGTGGCTGTATTGTCTCGCCGATCACCTACATTCAGTATGACAGTGGTGCACAGCTTGCCATCAAGGGGTTCACCGTAGCAATCCTGGGAGGGCTTGGAAACAGCACTGCCGCAGTTGCAGCGGCTATGATACTCGGTATATTGGAATCTTTCAGCATCTGGGCCCTGCCCGCTGCATATAAGGATGTCGTGTCGATCGCGATCATGCTCCTCATTCTTTTTGTGAAACCGAGCGGTCTCTTTGGCAATGCCGCTGCGGCCCGCCTCAAGGAGTACTAAATGTCTGCCAAATCCCTTCATATTTTAGGGTTTGCGGTGGCGATTGTTGCCATCCAGATTTTGACACAGGTGACAGACAGCTCGTTTCATCTAACTCAGCTAACTATGACTGCTTATTACTCCCTGCTGGTAATAGGCCTCTGCATGCTTATTGGTTATGCCGGCCAGATTTCACTGGGACATGCCGGCTTCTTCGCCATCGGTGGTTATATGTCGGCCTTTTTGACGACACATAACTTCTCTGCCATGAAAGGCAAGCCGTTAGTGGCATTTTTATCCAAACTCGGTTTCCTGGGCGTGAAGCAGGATTTGTACGGGGCAGAGCTGCTTGCGTTTAATCCCTGGCCTGCCTGTATTTTATCCGTTTGCACGGTGCTGATAATTGCTTATGTCATCGGCGGTCCGGTTCTAAAATTGAAAGGCCATTACCTTGCGATGGCAACCCTCGGTTTTGGGATAATCATTTACAGGATCGTTCTCGGAACGTCAGGTCTCGGTGCCGCCGACGGTCTTTCCGGTGTGCCGGGTTTTACAATTTTGCCGGGCGTGATGATCGGAGGCAGCGGTTCCGGAAAAATATTGAACTATTACGTGGCATGGGGAATTGTTATTGCTGGAATGACATTGCTGCTGAATCTGATTGGTTCGCGGGTTGGACGGGCTCTTTCTGCGATACATGGCGCAGAGGATGCGGCCGAAGCCATGGGCATTCCCACTGCTAACTACAAGTTGAGGGTTTTTGTCCTCAGTGCCGGATTCGCAGCGATTGCGGGCGTACTTCTCACACATTACAACGGAAGTATCGGACCCTCTGAAGCATCTGTCATGAAATCGGTCAGATATGTGGCAATTGTTGCCATCGGTGGCATGACAAGCCTCTGGGGTGCTATTTCCATGAGTCTCCTACTCAACTATCTCTCATTGAGAGGCTCTTTTGGTACGTATGATGACGCGGTATTCGGAGTCATTTTGATTCTTATCATGCTTTTTGCTCCTGATGGATTGATCAGAAAGCAGGTTTTGGGTGATCTGAAAGCATTTGTCAAGCGCCCGGCCAGTAAAGAGGTGGCTTCATGACCACGCTTCTTTCGGTTGAGAATCTTTCGAAACGCTTCGGCGGCCTTCAGGCGGTAAATGAAGTCTCTTTTTCCGTTACAGAAGGTTCAATCAAAGCCTTGATCGGGCCTAACGGAGCCGGCAAGACAACTTTATTTAATCTGATCTCAGGAGTAATACCGCCGGATTCCGGAGTGATCAGCTTTTGTGGAAATCAGGTACAAGGCCTCAGGCCACATCAAGTGGCCGTCAAAGGGATGGCCCGAACATTTCAGCACATTCGCTTATTCCCAAAAATGTCTGTTCAGGAAAATATTATGATCGGACGGCATATACATAGCCGGGCCGGTTTTTTAGCAGGTATGCTGAGCATTCCATATACCTGGAGTGAAGAAAAGAGAATCAGAGAGAAATCCCAGGAAATTATGGCCTTTCTGGAGTTGGAAAGTCTTGCCGATGTCGAGGCTACTTCTCTTTCTTACGGCCAGCAGAGGAATGTAGAGCTTGGACGCGCTCTGGCCTGTGAACCCAAACTCCTTTTGCTGGATGAACCGGCTGCCGGACTTAACATGAGTGAAACCGCCGAGCTGGGAGCGTTGATTTCAAGGATCAGAAATACCGGGATAACAGTTCTGATAGTAGAGCATGACATGGGACTCGTCATGGATATATCTGATGAAATTCTTGTCCTCAGCTACGGCAAAAAAATTGCTGATGACAAGCCGCTCGCAATTCAGTCAAACAGCGAGGTAATCAATGTCTACCTAGGAGAGGACGAGGACGATGCTTAGGATAGAAAACCTCGAATCTGGATACGACAACCTCAAGGTTATTCAGAATGTTTAGATCCAGGTAAATCCTGGGGAGATCGTTTCGATTATCGGTGCCAACGGCGCCGGCAAGACCACCCTCTTAAAGACGATCACCGGTGTTTTAAGGCCAATTTCCGGGAAGATACTCTTTAACGGCCAGGACATAACCAAAACAAAAACGGAACAGATTGTATATCTGGGTTGTTCGCTTGTCCCCGAAGGAAGGCAGGTATTTGCGCCGATGACTGTGCGCGAAAACCTGATACTAGGCGGATATGTTCAGTACAAAAGAAAACAGGGCGGAGCTGTCCTTAAAGACCTAGATCGGATTTATCAGCTTTTCCCGCGCCTGATGGAACGTGAGACCCAGTTTGCCGGTTCACTGTCCGGCGGAGAACAGCAGATGCTTGCCATTGGCAGAGCAATGATGGCACGCCCAAAACTAGTGATGATGGATGAGCCCTCCATGGGCCTGGCTCCTCTGGTGATCAAGGAGATTTTCTCGATAGTGCGCATGCTGCGTGATGAAGGTGCGACAGTGCTTCTGGTCGAGCAAAACGCCAAGGCTGCACTTAGGCTTGCGGACCGGGGCTATGTACTTGAGACAGGAAAGGTTATTCTTGAAGGATCGGCTGTTGAGTTGCTGGAAAATGATGATGTCAAGTGCGCGTATCTTGGAAAAGTAAAAAAAGAAACCTGAGCATCGCTGTACAAAAAATCACCGGAGTAATTTACATTCGATTACGCCCAACCAATCTTCTCCCTCGGAAGATTCTTTCTTAGCCGGTTCCTTTAATCGGCCGTGACAGTGAATTAGCCCCGAATCAATTCGCCCCTTTTTTATTCTCGATTTTTCATTCAATTTAAGGCAGAATGTATCGTTTATTAGGTTGGTAGTTGGCCTGATTTATTATGGCCCACTGCACTTTATCTTAGTTGCGCTGCTTACATTGAAAGGAAGCTGTCAATGCGTTTTCCATTTCGTCTCAATTATGACCTCACAAAATACATTATCGGAAATAAAATCCGAAAAGTGGATAAGTATCCTCTGGTACTGATGCTGGAGCCCACCCATCTCTGTAATTTGGCCTGTTCAGGTTGTGGCCGTATTCGTGAGTACGCTGACAGCATTCAGGAGATGATGAGCCTTAGTGACTGCCTAAAATCCGTGGATGAATGCCCGGCTCCGGTGGTAACTATTACCGGAGGCGAGCCGTTTCTGTACCCGCATATATATGAGTTGATAACATCGATTCTTCAGAGAGGTAAGCATATTTACCTCTGCACCAACGGCATACTTCTTGAGAAGGCCCTTGACAGTATGACCCCCCATCCGAATTTTACCATTAATGTTCATATGGATGGCCTGGAAGAAACCCACGATCGAATACTTGAGCGCAAGGGTGCCTTTAAAATCGGGATGGCTGCAATCCAAAAGGCAAAAGAGAAGGGTTTCAGAGTCTGTACAAACACGACTATTTTCAATGAAACCGATCTGGTTGAGATCGAAATGCTCTTTACCCACCTGGAAGAGATCGGGGTGGATGGTCTGCTAGTGGCCCCCGGTTTTGGCTATGAGGCGGTGGGAGAAAAGCTGTTTCTCGAGCGCCGTGATATTGAGAGAAAATTTGCAGATGTCTACGAAATGAGCAAGAAACACCGCTTCTTCTCCACTCCGATGTATCTGCGTTTCCTCAAAGGTGAAAAGAAACTTGAATGCACCCCCTGGGGCAATCCGACCCGCAACCCGCGTGGCTGGAAAGCACCCTGTTACCTGATTACAGATGCACATTATCCGACTTTCCGTGAGATGATGGACAGCACCGACTGGGATAAATACGGAGTTGGCAAGGATCCCAGATGTGCACAGTGCATGATGCACTGTGGTTTTGAACCTACTGTTGTCAATGAAATCGGCAAGAGCTGGAAAGATATTTTCGAAATGATGGTCTGGAACATGACCTGAGGAAATTGTTGATTATTAGTCTGATGACCAGTTGAAGGAAGAAGTCAAGTGACCATAATGCACTTTTACACAGCTGTATGGTTGAGTGTCTGTGGAATTGCCGTAGCAATGGTCATCCGAACCCCGCATAATTACTCTCTACTATCCAAAGAATACCGGCAACTCATCTGTGAACCCTGGAAACTCATAACCGCCGGAACTGCAACGGTCAGTTTCACCCTGATGGCTCCCTACACCGGAGATCCAACCTGGGATTATTTCGATGCCGCCTATATGTCCGTTCTTACCTGGTTTACGGCACCCTGGTGTGTAGGAATGTTCTACAGATTTGCTCGCGGCGTAGAAAGAAAGACTTCTCTTCTGCCAGCCTTCTGTGTCTGGCTGTTTACTGCAAGCTGGTCCTATGACCTCTACATCTGGATCAGGGACGGCCTCTATCCCGTGACCTGGACTTCCAATCTTGTAGCATCATCCTTCCTTTATCTTATGGCCGGCCTGTTATGGAATCTGGCTTGGAATCAGAATAATGGTCTGCATCTGGCCTTTATGTCTGATGAATGGCCTGTTGCTTCGCAGAGTACATCGTGGCGGATTGCCTGGCTGGCTTTGCCAATAATATTACTGGTTGGTGGTTTGATGGGATGGTTCTTGATGCCTTGATTGCCTTCTTGCCCGAAAATTCATGTTCAATCGGTTTTACCGGGAGTAGATACAATATCGATAACTGTGACTTCCGGAGGTGCGAAAAGGCGCATGGGCGGTCCCCAGGTTCCGGTGCCTCGGGAAACGTGGATCTGCGAACCGGCTTTTGTCGCTGTGGTGCCGCATGGGATTGGAAATTTTAACCGTACAAGAATATTAAATGGGAAAATCTGTCCGTTATGGACGTGCCCGGATAGCTGTAAATCAAAGTGTCCATCGCTGGTGGCCGGAATTTCAGGCCGGTGCTTGAGCAGAAGATGAAAGCCGCTTTTTGATGTGTTTTCCAACACCACTTTTTCTGCCAACTGAGCATTACTTCTTCCGCCCATAACTACCTGATCATCCATCCCTGTAACAAGCATTCCGTTAGGCAGCTTTAGAGAATTATTTCGCAGAACCTTAAAGCCTGCGGCATTGGTAAAGGCAAGTGCCTCGTTCAGTCCGGCATATAATTCGTGATTGCCGGTTACGGCAAACTTACCTGCCGGAGCTTGCACAGATGCCAGCATGGCGGCCATTTTATTCTGGTGGGCTATTACATCCTCCCTATTCAGTTTTCCATCCAACAGATCGCCTGTCGATACAAGGATATCCGGTTTTGCCTCCCTGATAAGTTTTAACACCTGCTCAAGCCGCTCTTCACGGAAAAGCATGCCAACATGTACATCTGAAACCTGCACAATCCTGATGGTCTTGACATCAGGCGGGAGTTTGGATGTTTTTATGATCACCCGTTCGCTGCGAACACAGTTCGCCTCATACCAGGCATAACCGCTGGCTGCGAAGGACAACATTAGAGCAAATGCAAATGTCACTCTTGAAGTCAGAAAAGCTGGATCTGGTGCTGACCATACGCGACGTGAAATCCAGAAAGCTCCTCTTGTCAGATCAATTAAGAAAAGCACGGAAACAAAGATGAAAATAAATCCCATCCAGATATATCCTGGCCAGGCTGTTATAAGAGCCAATTGATCCATTCCGGCACGTTCAAACAATCGCACCAGCATGGGAGCAGAAGTCATGACCAGCATCCAGATTATCAGGGCTATTTTTACGGGTCGTTCGGGGGAATAGGCTGTTTGCAGTCTTTTGAAGGCGTAGTAGTGGATTCCGCCGTAGATTGAAAGAAATGTAATCAGGAAGAGTGGCACGGAATATGTTCCTTGACACCGCCGAAAGTCAGACGATGAATGGGGGAGGGGCCCAGGTGACGGATTGCTTCCAGGTGCAGAGTACTGCCATAGCCTTTGTGGCCCGCCAGACCGTATCCGGGATAGATGCGATCCATCTCAACCATCAGGCGATCCCTGGTAACTTTGGCAATGATGGAGGCAGCGGCGATCGACAAACTAAGTGAATCACCTTTTTTTACGGTTTTCTGTGGGATGCTGGAGTTAATTCTGGTTATGCCGTCAATCAGGAGATAGTCCGGTTGTGGTGAAAGCTGCTCAACGGCCTTCAGCATGGCAAGGCGGGTGGCTTGCAGGATGTTGATGCGGTCGATAACTTCCGGATCAACTATCCCGATACCAACGGAGTTTGCCAGGTTCATTATGACGTCGAATAATTTCTCACGCGTTCGTTCGGTTAGTTTTTTGGAGTCATCCACGCCGGGAATAATCAGTCCCGCAGGCAGGATAACTGCAGCGGCCGCAACCGGTCCGGCCAGTGGTCCGCGCCCGGCTTCATCAATACCGGCTATGATGGCGAAACCCTCAGCCATAGCCATTTTTTCAAGTGCCAGTGTGTCTAAGGGAGATTGTGAAAAGA
>CAZUGI010000015.1:0-37067 GCA_964619855.1 uncultured Geobacter sp.
CCTTGGGTCCGAGGCCGTCCCCGAAGCCGTTCTGAACTTAGCGAATGGGCTGGCCCAGTTCGGTGTCTCTGAGGACGGCAAACCCGCAGAGGACATCACTGTGCCCATTCAAAAATTTGGTTCCACTGTGCAGGACAATGTCACAGCCCAGTTCTAGCGGGCGCTGCAGGTAGGGAGTCATAAAGGTGTTATCAACCAGAGTGATGATGCCGTGACGACGCGCTATTCCGGCCGCCCCCTGCAGGTCGGTGACCTTCATGAGCGGGTTGGAGGGGGTCTCCAGATAGATGCCCTTCGTTTCCGGTTTTATAGCCGCTTCAATCTCTCCAAGGTCGGTTGCATCGACAAAAGTTGAAGTAACACCCATACGGCTGAATATGGTTGACAGAACCCGGTAGGCGCCGCCGTAGACATCGTCGCATACCACCAGATGGTCACCGGGAGAAAAAATCATAAGGGTGGTGGAGATGGCGGCCATGCCCGACGCAAAGGCAAGACAGCGGGTGCCCCCCTCCAGAGTGGCCACCGTCTCTTCAAGCGCTTCACGGGTCGGGTTGTCACCTCTGGCGTAATCATATTTTCTGAAATGATCGACAGAGGTCTGCTGATAGGTGGATATCTGGTAAATCGGTACGCCCATCGCCCCGGTCTGCGGGTCTATGTTCGGGCCGCCATGGATCAGCTTGGTTGCAATCTTCATGAATTATCTCCCCGGTCCTTATAATCTGTCTCGGTATGTTAGCTCAATCGTTTTCTGTTGGAAAAGATCAAAAACGAATTTCTAGCCGGCTAATGCCTGACGCAGATCTTCTATCAGATCGCCGCAATCTTCAATTCCGACCGAGAGGCGCAGCAGTACGTTATTGATCCCCAGTCTGGCCCGCAGTTCCGGAGGTATATCGGCATGGGTCTGTACTTCGGGAAAGGTGATCAGGCTCTCCACTCCTCCCAGGCTCTCGGCAAATGAAATAAGCTCCGTTTTCAGCAGAACCTGTTCGACCAGTTCGTGCCGATCAACTTCAAAAGCGATCATGGCACCGAATCCACGTGAATCCCGTTTCATTCTCTGGTGATCAGGGTGCTCTGCAAGGCCGGGATAATAGACTTTTTTTATACTTGGATGGGAGTTAAGCCAGGAAGCAATTTTGCAAGCGTTCTCCACCTGGCGGTCAAGCCGCACCGCAAGAGTTTTCATCCCGCGGATCACCAGCCATGAATCCTGCGGCCCCAGAGTGGCTCCGATAGAATTCTGATGGAAGTAGACCAGTTCGGCCAGCTTCGGGTCTTTGACAACCGCCAGACCGGAAACGGTGTCGTTATGACCGGCCAGATATTTGGTGGCGCTGTAGACGGTTATGTCGGCTCCCAGATCAAGAGGTCTCATCAGGTAGGGCGTTAAAAAGGTATTATCGGCAATCAGCAGCAGATCATTGTCTTTGCAAATCCTGGAAAGTGCCGGAAGGTCGGCGAATTTCAGCAGCGGATTGGTTAGTGTTTCGACGAAAACAGCCCTGGTTGCCGGTTGCAGGGCAGCCCGCACCGCATCGTTGTCACTGGTATCGACATAAGAAAAGGTCAGGCCGTACTGGTTAAAAACTTTGTCGAACAGGCGGCAGGTGCCGCCGTAGAGGTCCTCTGTAACGATGATATGGTCGCCAGACTTGAAGAGCATCAACAGGCAAGTGATGGCTGCCATGCCTGATGAATATGCAAAACCGCGGGCTCCGCCATCCAACCGGGCAATGCCGTCTTCCAGTGTTTGACGGGTAGGGTTGCCGGAACGGCTGTAATCGTAGCCGGTGCTTTGGCCGAGTCCGGGATGCCTGAAAGTGGCTGTCTGGTAAATGGGAACTGAAACCGCTCCGGTGCGGGTGTCCCATTCCAACCCGAGTTGTACCGCCTGTGTGCCGATGTGCATATAAAATTACCTCCAAACTAAGAATCCCCTTCCGGGGTGCGGAAGAGGATCTATTGGATATCGCTCTTCCTTATCTTGCGAAGCCGCAGGCGGTTTCGCTGGAATTGGCACCTTGCCGGTACAGGCTGGTTGCCGCGACGTCACAGGGCCAGTCCCTCAGTCGCTCTTGATAAGAAATATATGTTGAGTAGTTTAGTGGTAAAACTAAGTTAAAAATATCAGCTGTACGGAAAAAGTCAATTATTTTTTTCAGATTGGTACTGCGAAATGTAAGAAGATTGAAAGATCCGGCCATTTCGGCATTCATTCCGCTACATGCCACAAAGCGATTGACAATCGCCACTGGTTTGGTATTACAGCATATCTCGTATTTTAGATGATTATCGAAAGGGACTACTCACATGAAACAAAAACGAGCGGCACAGCTGACAGGCTTTTTTGCAGTAATGGCGGCAGCTACACTCTCCTTCGCGGCCGAGAAACCGAAGATAAAACCATATCCGCATTACTGGATGAGTGTGGCTACAAGCAGCCAGAACATCCCCGGTATGCCGGCTGAAATGGCCGGAATGGCTTCCCTGTTCGGCGGCGGATCCGGATTCGGTCCCAAACGCGATCTGACCCTGCAGCTTGAATCTCCTCAGACACCTTCGGCTGTACCGGAAGCTTTTCACGACATTCCGCCCGGCCAGAATATGGGAAAAAGCCTGCCGCTGGTGACTCCTAAAATTGAAAAAGCACAACGCACCGAGAAGGAGTATAAGCCGGGAACAAAAGAAATGCCTAAGGTGCGGATGCTTTATTACTGGGGTTGCGGCGATACTATCGGTGCTGGTCAGCCGCGCATTTTTGATTCAGAAAAATCCAGGCCGGAGGATATGGCCAAGATATTCAAGGGCAGGGCGCCCACGGTTCAAACGCCACCTTCGGCTCGCAGTGGCTGGACCTACGGTGAGTGGCCTAACGCAGAAGAGCGCACTAACGTCCCCAAGGATGCCTCATTGGTAGGTTCTCACGCCATTCGCGGCAACTACACGGTTGATATTCCGTTCACGCTCGATGCTAAGCGAGATTTCATGGCTCCTGTCGAATTTACTTCCACCAAGGGAACGCCGTCCGGCGCGACAAAGCTCGAGTGGAAGAGCGTTCCGACCGCCATCGGCTATTTTGCGACCGCCGTCGGGAGTGACGGCAAGGGTGGCGACATGATCATGTGGTCGGCCAGTGAAGTCCCTGAAAACGGCATGGCGCTGATGGATTATCTGACACCGGGAGATGTAAGCCGTTTCATCAAGGACAAGGTCATTATGGATCCATCCCGCACCAGTTGCACGGTCCCGCCCATTTTTAAGAATGCCCAGGGTGCCATGGTGCAATTTATAGCTTATGGCGAACAGCTGGATCTTGTCCATCCACCCAAGCCGAAAGACCCAAAAGTTCTCTGGCAGCCTGAGTGGTCCGTCAAGGTCCGCCTCAAATCAACTTCAATGACGCCCCTTGGAATGGATGCCGGGAATGACGAGCGTCGTGATCGGCCCGCCAGAAAAGGCAAAAGCCAGCCACGTCAGCCGGAGCGCGACTCAGATGAAAGACAATCTGAAGACGACGATTCCGGATCGAAAAAATCCAAAGGGCGCGGGGTGGGTGAAGGCCTGCGAGGGTTGTTCGGATTTTGAAAGAAATAACTGAGTTTTAAGCAGGATAAAATGAAAGCCGGTCGATTTCGACCGGCTTTCGTTTGTTTGTAATCTGCAGGAATAACTCGAAATTACTATTGCCCGTGTTTTTTGCTGAAATCCCGGAATGAGCCTTTGGGTGGAGGCGGCAACGGGCGCTTGGGAGTCGTACTGTCCCATATTATCTTCGACAGGCTGCGCTCAACAGGTGCCATCGCAACAGCCAGAAGGAAAATAGCAAAAAACGCTATGCCGAAAATCATCAGCATCCCGGCTGAAATGAGGATGGCTTCAAGGATTACAGGCATAAGAGCCTCCGTCTGTTCATCTCGTTGTGAACATTAACACCGTCCATTATACACGAGCACTTGGAAATTGGAAGCGATGATTTTTTCTTCACGTATATCACAGCAGAAAAAAAGTGGTGCATTTTTGAGCGGATTTGGGGTATCCTCCCTTCGTTTGTGAAACGGATTTTTTTACGGTCAAATTTTCAACTGCTGGGAGATTCCATTGGCAACCACTGAACGAAGTTTTGTAGAAAACGTCTGGGATTTTTTCTGTTCACTTAAGCTTACCCTTTTTCTCCTCATTTCGCTGGCGCTGACATCGATTATCGGAACTGTTCTGCCTCAGGGGCAACTGCCACCTGAATACGTGGCCCAGATCAGCCCGACCAAGTTGCAGATCTACTCGAAGTTGGGCTTTTTTGACATGTACCACTCCTGGTGGTTCATAACCTTGCTATATATATTCAGCCTCAATCTGGTTTCATGCTCAATCAAGCGTCTGCCGCATGTATTCAAATTTGTCAGTGAACCGACCCTGATTCTGGGTGAGTCGACGCGCAACTCTTTCTCTCTTAAAAAGGAGATCACATTTTCCGGAGCAATTGACAAAGCTAAAGAGCGCCTTGCGGAATTTCTCGGTGCTGAGTTTTCGGCTCCAATTGTCACGGAACATAACGGAGAGTATCACTTGTTTGCCCAGAAGAACGCCTGGTGCCGGTTGGGTGTGTACGTGGTACACTTCAGCATTCTGATAATCTTTATCGGTGCCATCATCGGCTCTCTGGCCGGCTATAAAGCATATGTGAATATTGTTGAAGGAACCAAGATTAACGCTGTCGAAGCCCGCAACGGTCAGCAGATTCCGCTCGGTTTTGAGGTGGTCTGCGAAAAGTTCGGCGTCGAATTTTATAAAACCGGCGCGCCCAAAGAATTCAAGAGCATTCTGACTGTCCTGGAGAACGGGCGGCCCGTTCCCGGATACACCAAGGTTAAAGTCATTGTCAATGATCCGCTGACCTATAAAGGGATCACCTTCTATCAGTCCAGCTACGGTCAGGCCAACGAGGGGAGCAGGCATTCTTTTACGATTACTCCTCGTGGCGGTGGTGTTTCAGAAAGTATTACCGGCAGTGAAGGCGAGGGAATGGTTCTGAAGGACGGAACCAGGTTCAGGTTGCTGGAAGCCACCCAGGAGGTCCGTCAATTTGCTCCTGGTTTTTCAGGTCCTGCGGCCCGTATTGAAGTGACACCCAAAGGGGGCGAACCGCAGACCTTCATCTCATTCAAGGATTTTCCGGAAATGAACGCCCAGCGTGGAGATGCCCTCATATTCAACTACATGGGCTCTGACTCCAAGATGTATACCGGTCTGCAGGTCGCAAAGGATCCGGGAGTGTGGGTGGTCTGGCTGGGCTGCGCCTTGATGGTGGTTGGTATTTTTATCGCGTTTTTCATGTCGCACAAACGTGTCTGGATTGTTGTCAGCAAGGGGCATGCCCGCATGTACGGTAACACCAGCAAAAACCAGGCGGCGTTTGAGATGCAGTTTGATTCGGTTTCCGAGAAGTTCCAACAGTTGAAAATCTAAGGAGGTTATTTAACTTTATGTCCAGTTCCATGCTCTTTAACGTAACAACCTTTACATACCTGATCTCAATGTTAGCGTTCTTTGCATTCCTCGCCAGCAAGAACAAGGCACTCGGTCTGGCTGGAAGTTATTTGGCCTATGCCGGACTTGTAATTCAGACCCTTGCTATCGGACTGCGCTGGAAGGAATCATATGATCTGGGAGTAGGTCATGCCCCGATGTCGAATCTGTATGAATCAATTGTGTTCTTTTCCTGGACGATCGTCCTACTTTTTGCCTACATAGATCTGCGCTACAAGTATCGTATTGTCGGTGCCTTTGTTGTGCCGTTCGCACTGCTTGGCATGGCCTGGGCTCAGCTTGGCATGAATACCGGAATCGAGCCGCTGGTTCCGGCCCTGCAGAGTAACTGGCTGCTGTACCATGTCATCACCTGCTTCCTCGGTTATGCCGCTTTTGCCGTTGCCTGCGGAATTTCAATCATGTATCTGATAAAGACCGCCGTAGAAGGCACCGGTTCTTCGGCACAGGCCGGCGGACTTATGTCGATGTTTCCACCTCTGAAAGTCCTGGACGATCTGAACTACCGTGCCATAATGATCGGATTTCCGCTTTTGACGCTCGGCATCATAACCGGGGCCGCCTGGGCTAACTATGCCTGGGGTACTTACTGGAGTTGGGATCCGAAAGAAACCTGGTCGCTAATTGTCTGGTTTGTCTACGCCGCTTTTCTACACGCCCGTATCACCAAGGGCTGGGTCGGCAAACGAGCCGCCTGGATCTCAGTCATCGGATTTGCTGCCACAATTTTCTGTTATCTGGGTGTCAACCTGTTTTTATCAGGTCTGCACAGCTACGGCGGGTCTAAGATGTAACAGGGGTTGTTCTGCGTGAACTCTTCTTCCGGTAAAATTTTCTGTCTTTTATCCGCAATCCTGTTCGGAATTGCCGGAGTGGCGATTGTTTTTGAAGAGCGTCCCGCAGTAGCTGCGGCTGACAACTGCGGTTGTCACCCCAACAAGGCCGGACTCAAGTTTGTTCATACACCGGTAAAGAGTGGAGGATGCAGTTCCTGCCACAAACCGACCGATCAGAAACACCCAAAAGTCAAAAAAGGAGCCTTTCTCCTGACGGACAAAGGCAAAGTCGGGTTATGCAACGAGTGTCACGACCGCAAGGACAACATGAAATTTGTGCACGGTCCGGTTGCTTCCGGTGATTGTACGGACTGTCATGATGTCCATCAAAGTAACAATAAGTTTCAGCTGAAGGAACCTGGCAGTGCGCTCTGTTTCTCGTGCCATGAGAAGGCCAAGCTGGATCGAAGATATCCTCATGCTCCAATAGCCGATGGGCGCTGCATCGGGTGTCATGACCCGCACCAGTCGAATGTAAAATTCATGCTCAAGGCTGAAGGCCGGAACCTGTGCATGATGTGCCATGATAAGGCGCTCTTCACCGGTAAATCGGAGCATCCGCCGGTTGCCTCCGGTGAATGCTCCGCCTGCCATACGACCCATGGCACCAGTTATCCGCATCTGTTAAAGAAGAGCTTCCCGGAGGATTTTTACCTGCCGTTTGATAAGGGGCAGTACGCACTCTGTTTCGAGTGTCATTCAAATACTCTGGCTGATGACCAGCGCACAGATACGCAGACAAACTTCAGGAACGGCTTGTTTAATCTGCACTTTGTGCATGTCAACAAAGCTGACAAGGGCAGATCATGCAAGGCCTGCCATGATCCTCATGCATCCACCCAGCCAAAGCTGGTATCCAGTAAAGTCAGTGGTTTCGGGCGTTGGCGGATTCCGATCCGCTATACACAAACGGAAGTCGGCGGCACCTGTATTGTCGGCTGTCACAAGCCCAAGTCATACAACCGTATCAATCAGGTTGTAAATCCGTAAGAGGAGAAGATGTTGAAGCGAGCACTGCTTATCATGTCCGCCATATCACTGATGACCTTTGCGGACGTCATGGCGGCTGTGGAATTTATCTATCCTGGCTCCAACAGTGCGGTTACCACATCGGGCCATCTGATATTCAGGCTCAATCAACCGGATGTATCATCTGTCAGGATAACTCATAACGGACTTGCCGGAGATCCGGTCGATGTCGGCTCGCCGGAGTACCGTAAACTGTTTCAGGATTTTTTTATCGCCCAGTCTTTATGGGATTCCGGGGCTAACAGTGTTGTTGTTGACCTCTTTAAAGGTGGACAGAAGGTAGAGACTTCAAGCATGTCGGTCTTCTATGCTCCTGAAGGCAGTTCCAAAAAGGTTCCGCCAGAATATTCCCTGATCACTCTGCACCGTCCTGAAAAAGAGCGGTCATGCCAATCATGTCATAATATGAACCCGACACCGGCCCAGATGAACAGCAGTGTTGAAAAGGATAACCCCTGCTACGTCTGTCACAAGAAGATGCTGTCTGTTAAATATGTTCATGGCCCGGCCGGCACCTATTCCTGTGGATACTGCCACTCCAGCAAAGGCAATCCCAAGCATGCCGTGCCAAAACGCGGGGCTGCGCTCTGTTACGAGTGCCATGCCGACATGGCAAGTCAGATCAAGAAAAAGAAGTTTGTACATGGCCCCGTCGAAGCCGGTATGTGCGAAGCCTGTCATGATCCGCACGGCAGTCAGCATGAAGCTCAATTGCTGAAACCGGTCAACGACTTATGCCTGTCGTGCCATGGTCATATCAGCGGTCAGGTTCATGTGGTGCGCACCGCAGCAGGATTAACTCATCCTTTGTCCGGCAAGATTGACCCTCTTAAAAAGGGGGTAGGACGAGAGATGAGCTGTATCTCCTGTCACTATCCTCACGGTGGTGGAGTCAGGTATTTCTTTGTTAATAATGCTGAAGATCGATTGGCGCTTTGCCAGATGTGCCATAACAAATAGTGCTGTAATATCGAAGGAGCCCGCTGTATGAACGCAATTGGAAGACTGCTCGGATTTATGATTATCCTGTTTCTGTTTTCAGGGTGCGCTGCGCCACCGGCAAAGAAGCGCTATGTCTGGCCCTTACCGCCCGATGAGCCCAGAATCGAATATCTAGGCGTATATAATAACCAGAAGGATATAGAGGTCGATAATTTTCTTACCACGTACGTCACCGGCAGGGATGAATCCCCGTTTTTCCTGCAGAACCCGCAGATGGCGGCCGGAGATGGTCAGGGACGGGTCTTTGTAACCGACTTGAAGCTGGGCGGGGTTTTTGTCTTTGATTTTAACTCAAAAAACGTCACGCTGCTCGGCGGTGAAGGTGTGGGGCTGCTTGGCCAGCCGACCGGGGTTGCTTTTGACGGAGACGGTTTCCTGTATGTGGCAGACTCCGCCAAGCGCAAGATAATGGTTTTTACCCGCGAATTGAGGCCGTACGGGGTTCTGGATCTCTCATCCCTAAAGTCTATCGGCTTCATTGCGATCGACAAGCCGCGTAAAAGAATCCTGGTGCCGGATCCAAAAGATAGCAAGGTTCATATTGTTGATTACAAAGGCGTGATCATCAGCACCATAACAAACCTGGGGAATCCGGATGGTGGTTTTAACCGGCCCAACGCGGTTGCCGTGGCGCCGGACGGCACTATTTTTGTTGCTGATACGCTTAATGCCCGGGTGGTTCAATTCACCCCGGACGGCAGTTATCTTTCCAATTTCGGAGTCAGAGGTGACAACCCCGGCCAGTTTAATATAATCCAGGGCATTGCCGTAGACAGCAGCGGTAATATCTACGTAACTGATGCTCGCTCCAACCGCTTTAATATATTGAATGCGAAGGGCGAACTGTTGCTGGCGGTCGGCACTGCCGGTGATTCCAGGCAGAATATCGGGGTCTTCCAGATACCGTTCGGCATATCAATCGATCAGAATGATACCATCTATATTGTCGAGAAATATTTCAGCCGCTTTCAGAAATATCAGTTTTTTACAGACAGCTACCGGGCGAAAACTCCGATTTTGGTTGACACGCTGGCCAAGCCGGTTGTAGAAGAGAACAAATCGAATGCGAACAAAGTGCCGCCGCCGGTTCAAAAATAACTTCGTAAATAACGGTGTATTGCAAGTAAGTTATTTGACCGACGTCGGCTTAATTAGTACGTTAATTTTAGTGGGCATAAAGGCATATATTAAAAATATGCTTGAAACAACAATATGTTGTGTATTGGCATGTAGTTTGCTTTTAATGTGAGTGACTAAGTTGATTTGTGCCCAGATGAATATAATTTCAAACGGTGAGATCACCAAAACTAAGGCTAAAAAGGAGATTGTGATGAAGAAAGTTCTATTGACTGCCGCACTTGTTCTGGTTGCATCCAACGCATTCGCTCTGTTGTCAGGGTCAAAGCATGATTTGAGTTCAGGTAATACTTCGAACGCCTCTCGAGGTACATCCGACCAGCTCTGCAAGTATTGCCACGTGCCTCATAATGCTATAATTCCGGCAGCCCTGTGGGCCAGACAAGCAAGCGTAGCCGTTTCGCCTGCCGTTTATACTAATGCCGGTAGCATGAATGCCGTGCCTGTCGCGCCAACGGCTACCCAGTCAACCGCCTGTCTGAGCTGTCATAATGCAACCCCTTCTAACGGCATTGATGCTTCCACCAACCTCTCTTCTGGTATTGTGACGGCAACCAAAATAATCGGCGAAGCGGTCACAGGTCTTTCAAACGACCACCCGATTGCCTTCACCTACAATGCCGCCCTCGTAATAGCTGATACGGCAACAGGCGGCGGCCAAGTAGGTCTGCAG
This sequence comes from uncultured Geobacter sp., assembly GCA_964619855.1. Lineage (GTDB taxonomy): Bacteria > Desulfobacterota > Desulfuromonadia > Geobacterales > Pseudopelobacteraceae > JACRCG01. The sequence continues at coordinate 10,231 of CAZUGI010000015.1, forward strand.
ACGCCTGCTGGCAACACGGTTAACAACGGTTCAGGTTCTGGCTTGCCACTGTACGGCGCCGGAACTACACTTGAGTGTGCAACCTGCCATGCCGTTCACGGCATCGGAACTCTTCCAATGTTCCTGCGCACAACTGCAGCCGGCAGCAAGATATGCCTGAAGTGCCACATCAAGTAACAGTTCCATGTAGCTGACACTTAGAGGGGGTGGATTTTCCATCCCCTCTTTTTTTGCAAAACAAGCCCTCATTTCTCCCTGTGCATATACTATCTGCTGCAAGCATCTCTCGTTTCAGTGTCTCGTTATCTGTGGCTGCCTATGAATGCGAATCTCAAAATATCTGATAAACTGCCCCTGATGTTTCTGCTGTTGCTTCTGATTTCAGTGGCTGTGTACGGCAATACCTTTATGAACGGTTGGACATACGATGATATGCCGGTGGTGGTTCTGAATCCTGATTCTCACAGCCTGTCCGGTTTCATTGCCAATAGCCGGCCAGGCCGTCCCATGCGGGAGCTGACCTATATTCCTGAATATCTGATGTTCGGCAATAACCCATCAGGCTACCATATCCAGCAGATTCTGTGGCATACTGTAAACGGCTTCCTGCTACTGCTGGTTTTTGTAAGGCTCGGCATTGCACCGAAGTATGCCCTGATCGGGGCCCTGTTTTTTCTGATTCATCCCCTTCAAACGGAGTCCGTCGCCAACATTTCCCATCGCAAGGAGTTGTTGCCGCTGGTGTTTTGCCTTATGGCCCTGTTATCCTATCTCAAAGCGATCGGAGCACAGGGGATCAAGCGCTTTTCGCTGCTGCTTCTGGTCGCAATCGGTTATATCTGTGCGCTCCTGTCCAATCAAACAGCTGTCACATTCCCGCTTATGCTGGTTTTGTACGATTATTTGTATCTGCAGCGCGATGAACGCATCATTCTAAGACGACCGATCGCTCTGTTCGCGTGTTTTTTATCTGCAGCTATTTACTTTGTCTACCATTATCGGGGACTGTTTTCCTACGACCAGCTTCTGACCGTCTATTCCAAATATTCATTCATGGCATCCCAAAGCATTTTGCCGCTCTGGCTGGCCGGCCTGAAGTCCTTCGGTTTTTATCTGTACAAGGTGATGATCCCTGTCAATCTTGCTCCGGAGTATCACATCGCCTTTTCGGAGCAACTGTTCCAGCCGCTGGCTTTGATATCCATGATGCTGCTGGCCGGGGCGGTGTATCTGCTTTTTGCGTTACGAAAACAATCGCCGACCACCTCGTTCGGCATTGGCTGGCTGCTCGTGTTTTATCTGCCGGTCTCCAACATACTGCCGGTTTCATATCTGCTGGCAGACCGCTATATGTATCTGTGCCTGCCGGGCGTCGGCCTGCTTCTTGCCTGTCTGCTTCAAAAATTTCAGAGTAAACGCCTTGAGGCATTCTGTATCATGCTGTTGCTGGTTTTTGCCATACTCACGGTGGTTCAGAACAGTTATTGGAAGGATGAACATACGCTCTGGAGGCATGCAGTCAGGGTGAATCCCGAATCTACCTGGGTGCAGGAAACTGTTGCTTTAAGCTATCTGCTTTCAAATCAGTTTGAAAAGGCAAGGCACCACGCAACGTTGGCCATACGTTTAAACAGGTACAATACCCGCGCTTATCTGACGCTGGCAAAGAGTGAAGACCGGCTTGGAAATTTGAATGAAGCTATCAGAAATTATGAGGCTTTTGTATCTTTCGGGGTTTTTGAATATACGGAGGAGGTTGATACGGTCAAAAGTTATCTTCCTTTCTTGCGTAAACGGGCACATCTGTTGTATTCTTCCGGGGGCTGAACGTAACCGGTTACTCTGATAGCATTTCATCTCCAATATTGAGTGACGTTATGCCTTTGTTATAGGGAATCAAATGATGATACTGATCAAATTGCTGTGTAAGCAGGCCGCTCTTTTGTTTGTGCCGCTCACGATTATGGCCGGGTGTGCAGCGAAAGAAGCTGTTCGTACCGAGCGTTTCTTCTGGCCGCCGCCACCTGATATAGCCCGTATAGAATGGCTGCACTCCTACAGCAGTCAGCTTGATTTGAAGATGACACCGTTTCGCAGTCTCAAGGAAGCTTTTGTCGGGGAGGATGCCCCGATCGCGTTGAAAAAACCGGTTGAAGTCCGGGTTGATGCAGTGTCCGACAAGATCTATGTTGCTGATCTTGAAATCGGGGGAGTGTACGTTTTTGATCTGCAGCAGGGTGAGTCCAGGATGCTTCCGATGGAGAATACCGATCTTCCTGCGCGGATAGCTCCGATAGGACTGGCTCTGGATTCAGACCGTAACCTGTATGTCCTTGAACCGCGCCATCGCAAGATTCTTGTGTATAACTCTTCTGAGAAGTATATCCGCTCAATAGGCCTTGAAAAAATCATCCAGCGACCGGTGGCTCTCGCAATTGACAAATCCAGAGGACGAATATACGTATCTGATGCAAAAGATAACAGAATTTATGCCCTCGATTTTAACGGTTCCAAGCTGTTTACTTTTGGCGGCCCCGGTGATGGTGAGGGGGCTTTTAATATGCCGGTGGGTCTGGCTATCACGTCAGGCGGCCTGATTATAGTTGCCGATGCTTTTAATGCACGCATCCAGATTTTCAACGAATCCGGTTCTTTTATGCGAGCGTTCGGAAAGCGTGGAGACGGCGCCGGAGATTTTCAACTGATCAAGTCTGTTGCTGTGGATCCGGATGAAAATATCTACGTGGTTGACGGCCGTGCCCATGCTGTCAGTATATTCAATAAGGCCGGAGAGCTACTGTTAACGATGGGCAGCTCCTATGCGGCCTTATATACCGGAAAGCTGGCCCCGGGCGGCTTTTTGTTGCCGGTCGGAATTGATATCGACAGCCGTGGCAGAATTTTTGTCGCAGATCAATTGAATGCCAGAATTCAGCTTTTTCAGTATCTTGGCAACATTATGGCTGAAACAGGTAACCTGCCGGCACAGCAAGTCAAATAGCCGCGCTTTCACAGTTATTTAGCTGATAGTGTCATGTGAAGCCCCGTCGTAGCGCGCTGACCTAGGTACAGTAGCGTACTGGTGCGTGTTCGTAAATGGCGTGATTATTGCATTATATCAGTCGGTTTTTTGTATTCTAACGCACGGGTTGACCTACTTAATAATGCACAGATTCCGTCACATAATAATCTGTATTCCCTTACTGGCGCTCTCTCTCTCATGCGTAGTTTTCCTGCCGTCTGTTGCCTTTTGCCGCATGTCCGCCGAAGCCGAACTCAGTTATGTCAACTACGATTCCCGGGATAATACCAGACACACTTCTGCAAATTCTCTGGCGCAGCGCTACTCTGTGCTGTACGATAAGTCAGGCAAGTTTGCAAGTGGAAAACTGGGCAAGTACGATGTGGCCCTGGGATACGAATGGCTGACGTACGATACAGATATCAAATCAAGTCTGGCTCCCCAAGATAATCTGAGAGACAGCAAAGGACACATCTTTTATAGCGGTGAAATCCTGATAGATCCCAAAGAGATCCCTTTTAAACTGAAAATCTACAGCAGAGACATGAAAAAGAGTGAATTTGCTACCGATACATCCACAGCGCTGATTAGTTCCAGTTATAAAATAAGTCCTTTCAGTACTCTTGCCTTTCCCTCGGCAAGCAGTGGACTTAATACGCCCTCAAACAGCCGTTATGTTGCTGTTACCCCAAATCTTACCACCGGAATTTATAACGGCAAGCATATTGAGAGCGGAGCCACGCTTGTCATGGGCGTCAAGAACGGCATGACCAACGGCTACAATGAAATGCTGCGGCATTTTCCGATGTTGATGCTGGATTATCGAGACGAACTCAATCTGGATAAAGATGGACCATATCCGGTGGATAACCGGCTTACCCGCTTGGCATTTGTCAGCCTCAACAAAAAAGATAACTGGTTTCACTACCGTTATGTGACCTATGACGATAATATTGACAGGAACAATAATTACCGGGAAACTCAGATTCAGATGGGTACTGTAGACCAGAACCTGCAGAGACGCTGGATTGATTTTTCGAACTGGCTAAGTCTGTCGGTCGACGGACAGCATACGAGAAGAGAACAGGCCCGGGTCGCCGACAGCTTCGATGAATTCAGCCTGAACCTCTTTGGTACCGCCAGAAGGCAGTCCTGGGAAGTTGCTGCTTTTAATAACTTCACCAGATATAACGAGTATAACCACGACAAGATCACCTATAAATCATCCATACCTGTCTATGCCAACGGGATTTTAAGCCCGACTGCAATCTGGAGCGCCTATACGAAGTACAACGACAGTAATACTGACAAAGGGGAGTATTTTACCACTGTTGGTGGCGGTTACAGCATAGATACGTTTCGTAAATCCAAATTTACCCTGAGTCAGGGGCTGGGCGTAGAGCAAACTGCTACGTCTGACAACAATGAATCGCTTGTTATGTCAGGCAATATAGGTGTTACAAGCACCCCGCTCTTCTCGCGTGATTTATCTTTAAAGGCGCTCTATACAATCAGAAATTACAGATATAACCGTACCGGCAAAGCGTCCACTTTTACTGATCAGGAAGTAAGCGGCGATGTCGGATATAACCTGACAAACCAGCTCCGCGTAATGCTGGAGCAGACCAACCGGTTTACATCCGGGGAGTCTCATTATATCGCAAGCCCTGTTTCCGGAGGCGAAACCAGCAACCCCCAATATCAGGCTCCTCGCGGAAACATATCGGCAGGCCAGACTGCCTACCAATCCGTAACCAAACTCAGAGTTTCCTGGATCCCCAAGCCGCGACTGAGTATCGGGCTCTCCTTATCGGAAGATATATATGTCCCGGCTTCCGGAGCAAAAAGCACTGTTACACGGGCGGAAACCACGCTGGACTATACTGATAACAGGCTGAAAATTTCCAGCAGGAACAGTTATGTTTCCGGGAACTCATACAGTTGGGAATTGGCAAATCAGTTCAGCAGCGTCAATTCTGCAAGTTATATCTTCAATCGAAGTCTGGACACAAGGGTAGGGTTCTCGTATTTTAGAACAATCGGCGTTGCAAATCAGACCGACCTGCTCAATTTTGAGCAGGCTCTGAACTATAGCTACTACAACATTAACGGCTTTAACAGGAAATTGTTTGAAATCAATGAACTGTTTACATCAGCCGAGGAGGCCTCCGCAATTAGTGCGGATCTGGTGACTTCCAGTACAACGAAACAGCGCGTCAATACTTTACTGCTCGGCGCCAAATTCTATCCGTTACGGCAGATGATGATTTCCGCGGGAACCCGTTATTCGTTTGTGAATAGTTTTCAAAACGATATGATGTACTACTACGGCACTCTCTCGATGCAATTCAAGCTTCTTGAAGCCAGCCTGGATTATACCTATGGCAAAAGCAAGGCCGATAATAGAGTGGAAAAAAGATTTATGGCCAACGTAAAGAAGAGATTCTGACTATCTGCTCTTCATACCTGTCAAGCAACCGGGCTCTTCCCGGTTTTTTTGTGTGATTCCATGCCAGCCATATCCATTATTATTCCCGTTAAACCAGGAGGAAATGTTGCCGCCCTCGATGCTTTACGGCATATTGATGCTGTCTGTCCGTTTGAAATACTAATTGCTGAAGGGAATTCTCCGAGCCGACAGCGTAATGCGGCGGTTCGCGAAGCGCTGGGTGAGCTTGTATATTTTCTGGACGACGACTCGCTGGTTGTTCCGGAATGTCTCGCTATCTGTACAGATGTCCTGCAGGATTCGTCAGTTGCCGCTGTAGGTGGCCCATCTCTTACGCCAAATAGTGACTCCACATTTCAGAAGATTATTGGCTCAGCCCTGTCTTCGGTATTTGGGGCAGGTAATGTCCGTAACCGCTATCGCTCAGTTGGCATCACACGGATGACAACAGACCGTGAACTGATTCTTTGTAACCTGATGATGCGTCGGGATGTCTTCCTGTCTTTGGGGGGGTTTGATGAACGCCTCTACCCGAATGAGGAGAATGAACTGCTCTGCAGAATCCAGGCTTCCGGCTTTAAGCTCATGCATATTCCACATCTGGTTGTTCAGCGCAGTCAGCGTAAAACATTGACGCAATTTATCAGCCAGATGTTTTCCTACGGCCGCGGCAGGGCACAGCAGACAATTATATCAGGCTCCATTTCAATTATCAGTTTTGCTCCGCTTTTTTTTATTATGTATCTGGGGTTCCTCCTCCTTGCTCCGCTAAATCTCTGTGTATTAACCCCTCTAATTGTGTACCTCGTTCTGGATATCATATTTTCCATGTCTCATGTTTTTACATCCAGAATTTGGTCACAAGTATTTTTGCTGTTTCTGTTCCCCATAATCCATCTGGCAAACGGCTTAGGCCTGCTTTGGGGACTACTGTTTGGAGTTTCAGGTTTAAGAAACATAACATCTGGAACAATTGTTGTAAGAAAAATTAAGGCGTTAGGTCAGGTTAACTGGTAACGTAGCGTCTCCGAAAATATTTCAATTTTCAGGTGAATTGTAATGACCCTTGCTTCCAATAATCCGCTCAACGGCATCATTACTGACCCCATTAAGCGTGATTTTCTTATTACCATTGTACTCATTGCGGTTGTTTTTCTGCTCTATAGTAATACGCTAAATGCCCCCTGGTATTTCGACGATGAAATTAATATTTTTGAGTTACAATATCCAAAAAACGTCTACCAGACGATTAGCATGTTGTTTTCTCAGAGAGGATTTGCGAAGCTCTCTTTTGCGATGAATTATACTCTGCATGGTCTCTATCTTCCCGGTTTTCATCTAGTCAATATTTTCATTCATTCAGGAACAGCCGTAGTTCTATATTTTGTTCTTAAGAGAGTTTTCAGAGAATCGGTAATATATCCATTTCTTTGCGCTCTCTTTTTTGCCGTACATCCAGTTCAAACTCATGCGGTGACTTACATAGTGCAGCGAATGGCAAGTCTTTCAGGTTTTTTATTTCTTCTGGCCCTCTACTCCTACATCCGCTTTAACGAACTTCGTAGTTTGGATTCAAGCACTTGGAGTATTCGTTATTGGTTTGTTGCATTCATAGCAGGATTTTTAGCGATAATTTCAAAAGAAAATACGGTGGTGCTTCCAGTTGTGATGTATGTTTTTGACCGGTACTTTATAAACGGTCGCACTGAAGGATGGCAACGCCCCCTGCTTCGTGCTCTTCCCTTTGCAATTATTCCTTGTATCTATGCTGTTTTTCTTCTTCTAGCTCCTTTATATCGAGGTGTGGATATAGTTTCGTTGACCAGTCCGGATACCACTTCAATCAGTTCTCGTAACTTGAATCCTGTGAGCTATTTTGTTACCCAGTTCGGTGTTATCTGGACATACCTGCGAATCCTGTTGGTCCCTTCTGGAATCGCTCTCGACTACAGTTATCCGATCGTGAACAAATTAATAACCCTACGCAATGTTATGGCGGGAACAGGTTTGGCTGTTCTAATAGTGGTTGCGTTTAGGTTGAGACATAATGCACCCAGAATTTCTTTCGGAATAGTCTGGTTCTTCCTGACGTTGTCGGTTGAATCAAGCTTTATTCCACTCGACCCCCTCTTTATACATAGATTATATCTACCGGTTATCGGTTTTGTGATAGCTTTTATGGATATTCTGGTTCGTCTGCCGTGGCGCATTCCTGCATTGGCTTTCTTCACCTCGATTATATGTATTTTTTCTGTTTTTGCATGGCAGAGAAACGTACTCTGGTGCCACCCGGTAGCTTTTTATGAGGATAACCTCCGAATAACGCCTGAAAATGAGCGAGTCAAAGTTATCCTCGCGGAGGAGTATACGCAAAAGGGGCGTCATGAGGATGCAAAACGCTTACTCCTGGAATCCATCAGGATTAATCCGTCATTTGCTCCTGCTATTGTTGGACTTTCAAATAGTTATGCTGATGAGGGACGGCTGGATGAGTCCGTTGCGTTACTCGAAAATGGCGTCAGTCAGTATTCAAATAACCACTATATGCACAACAATCTGGGGCGTCTCTATGGAATGACAGGGCGTCATGAGAAGGCAGAGTATCATTTGAAAAAGGCAATTGCACTAAAGCCATTATATGGCCGTGCTTACTGCAATTTAGGGGTTTACTATTTAGGTCTTGGGAGAATTGCGGATGCTGAAAAGCAATTCAAAAAGGCTTTGGAAGTCTCTCCAAATTACCCGATAATACACTATAATCTTGGATTTATGATGTTGAGTTTGGGCCGGAATACGGAGGCACACCATGAGTTCAGCCAGGCTCTCAAGCTTCGTCCAAAAGAACTGGATGTTATCTATAACCTGGCATTGTCATTTTCCAGGCTTGGAGATCAGCAATCGGCTAATAAGCTTCTTGTGCGTCTTGGTGAAATAAACCAGAAAATGGCAGAAAAACTTACATCAGATATGGATAAGATGAGGTTTCAATAATAACGTCATGTTTAAGGAGACGCAAGTTTGATCGGATTTGTTGAAAAGCATAGGTTGCTGGATAGTAAACTCATGCAGTTTCTAATATTCTGCTTTGTCTCTGTTTTGCTGTATTGGCCGTCAAAATCCGGAGGTTGGTATTTTGATGACAGGATTATTTTTTCTTATAGTCCTGGTATTAAGAGTCTGTCAGGCGTCTTTGATTATCTGATGGCTCCAAGAGGCCTTTCTTTCTTCTCCTTTGCATTGGATAGGTTGCTTTTTGGGGGGGATCCGGCCTATTCCCGATGGGTAAATGTTGCCATCCATTCGGTGAACACTCTTCTGACGACAATTCTGCTACGATATTTAACCGGTGATAAAAAATGGGCTTTTGTTTTTGGCCTCTTATTTTTGTGCCATCCTGTCCAGACATCGGCAGTCAGTTATGTTGTCCAACGTATGGCGTTATTGAGCGCTATGTTTGGAATAATGGCAATAATTTTGCTTGACCGTTTTATAGTAAATTATGCTGCTTACTCAATTAATAAACGGGTTTTTGTCCTTTTGCTTTCTGTCCTATCAGGAATTTTTTCCTGCATGTCCAAGGAGAATACAATCTTTCTGCCGTTTCTGGTGTTTCCGCTGTTGTGGTTCAGAGGACAATACATGTTTTCAGCTCCATGGAAATCAGCATTCCCTACCTTGTTACTGGTCCCAGTAACTACTGTAGCCCTGAGGTTTTTGGCCGTTGATTCCGTGGATAGTATCCACTCCAGCGCATTTGTACCTTTTGTTGATACCGGGAAACCGTTTTATGAGTTATTAACCGACAGATCATATCTTCCGGTCAGGTACTTTCTTTCACAAATGGAAGTATTCTGGGTGTATCTGGGACTTGTCTTTGTTCCCATTCGGCAGGCTCTGGATTATTGCTGGCCCATTCCTGATATAATTCCTACGTATCTGCATATTGCCACATTTCTTCTAATAGTGTCAGTCACTGTATTTAGTTATAGACTTAAGAAACGGTTTCCGCTCAGTTTTTTGGGGTTGGCATGGATTGTTATATTCATGTTATTAGAATCATCATTCATCCCACTTGACCCAATATTTGAGCATCGACTTTATCTGCCTCTCATAGGTTTTATTCTGATATGCTACGAGCACTCCAGAAATCTAGCACAATATGCGGGATTTTGGTCATTGGTAGTGATGATTATCATCATCATCATGTGTTCTGTGCTCACGATTAAGAGGAATTATTTGTGGGGGGATTCTGTTGTATTCTGGAAGAGCAATGCTGAAATAATTCAACGAGGAGGCCGGCCCAAAGCAAACCTGGCATGGGAATTATTTCTAAACGCCAGATACAATGAGGCGGCTCATGTTTTTTCAGAACTGTATCCTGTTTACAGTGGCTATGAAAATTATAGACTCAGACTCGCTGAGTTGAAATATTTTGCGGGAGATCATTCAGCAGCATTTTCCACGTTTCAACATGCTTCTCTGGAGCATCCCGGCCAGAATCTAATGGAACTTTACCAAGCGTTTTCGGCTATTAATGCTAGAAAATACGAAGAAGCTTCAAGATTGCTTGATCTTGCTGATTCAAAGCAGGCTGGAACCGTTTTTGGGCATTACCTCAGGGGTTTGCTTTCTGAAGTCAATGAGTTACCCATTACAGCCTTGGAATTCTATCAGAAAGCAATTGATAAATCGGAAACAGCCACTTCCAGGATGGGTATAAATTTCGGCAGGGCCTTTGCTGACAAGTCAATGGCAAGGCGTAAAATTCTGATTGAAAATTTATCCAGTTGGATCGCTGCTGAACGTTCGAAAGTTTTATCCGACCCGAATAATTTAAACCGGCGTGGTGACTGGGCTAACCAATTATTGAAAATGGGTTTTTATGAAGAGGCGATAGAGGAATATAAGTTTATCAGAAAAAAAAATCAAAACAGTTTTGGTCTTCATTATAACATGGGAATTGCTTACACGAAAATCGGTCAATCTGCCCTGGCAGAAGATTGTTATAGTGAAAGCCTCAGGTATTCACCTAACAATATCGATGTATTGTACAACTATGGAATGATACTGCTTGAAAGGAAAAAACTTCATAAAGCGAGAGTTATTTTTGAAAAAATACTCATAAAAAACAGGATGGATGGTAGGGTTTGGATAGGCTATGGGAGCGTGTTGCACAAGATGAAGGATAAAGAAGGCGCGCTGAAAGCTTTTGAGCAGGCACTATATTTGCCTGGTTTTGGAGGTCTGGCCAAGGCAAGCATTGATCTCATAATGAATGAAAATATGATATAGCTGAGTGTGAGTATGTTGGAATTATTTCAAATTTCATCTTGCCGTGAATCAAATTGTCCTGAGCGCGCAATGTACAATCATGCATAAACACCGGGTTTTGCTCATGACCCCGCCGTATTCATCCCGGGAGTGTTTAGGGAGGCTCGCTTTTCTGGGCGGCCGCCTGCCATCCATCAGCCTGCTCTATCTAGCTTCTGTACTCCGTGGACGCTGCGAACTTTCGGTTCTCGACGCATCTTTTCTGAATTTGGATGCCGATATGGCAATGAATGAGCTCCGGCGATTTGCGCCTGATATTGTCGGAATCTCGGCGGTTACACCTTCAATATCGCGCGCCCAGTCCCTGGCCGAGCATATCAAGGCTTTCAATCCGGACATAACCACTATTCTTGGCGGTCCGCATATAACGAGCGTGCCCCGGGAAACCATGATGCAGACTCCTGACATCGATGTGGGTGTGCTGGGCGAAGGTGAGATGACGCTTCGTGATATCATTAAGCGATTTGACGGCTCCAGACAGAGTCTGATCGGAATCAAAGGAACGGTAGTGCGTGACGATGCGGGACTGCTTCATTGGGGCGAACCAAGAGAGCTGATTGCAGATCTAGACTCTCTTGGACTTCCTGCTTACGATCTCGTAGACAGGAGGGCTTCACTGCGTCCCGCTTTATTCAAAACCAGGCGTATTCCCGCGATTCATGCCATTACCTCATGCGGCTGCGCCCATACCTGTTCGTACTGCAATAAAAACATCTTCAACAAAAAGCTCAGGTTTCATTCCGCCGAATATGTCATGAATCTCATCAAACACCTTATGAATCTGGGTTACCGTGAGATAGCATTTGAAGACGACAATTTTACTGATCACCGCAAGCGCCTGATTGAGATCTGTAACCGGTTGATACATGAGCAAATTGACCTAGTGTGGAGCGTCAATGCCAGGATAGATACTGTTGACGAAGATATGCTAAGGTTGCTGCGCAGGGCAGGCTTGCCAACGACGACCCTTTTTATTGGTGCCCTTGTTTTCCTTATACTAATAGCTGTTCAGTTTTCAATCAGGATATCCTCCCTTACTGAGCAGGTAAAAAATCTTGCTCAGGAAAATGCGTTACTGCGGACTGATTTGGAAAGTTTTCGGCGCTGTCGTGGGATGGATTCGTCGCATGAACATGAAGTCTAAGCAATATTCCGGTTTGCAGAAGGACCTGTTGGTTTTTGCCTGCCTGATATTGCTGGGTTTAATTATATACAGCAATAACTACCAGGTAACTTGGTATTTTGACGACAGCCACAACATTATCGCCAACGAGAACATTTACGCATTTACTGATCCATTAAAGATCCTGCTACTCCCCCGTGGTCCGGCCTTGCTTTCATTTGCCCTGAACTATTGGGTGCATGGCGAGACCCTGTTTGGCTATCATCTATTCAACAATCTTATACATGTCACGGCATCGTGTGTGGTCTATCTTCTGCTTAAGCGTGTCAGCGATGGTAGTCGAATATTTGCATTTGTCGGCGCCTTAATTTTTCTGTCTCACCCTATTCAAACCCAGGCGGTAACTTATATCGTCCAACGTATGGCCTCGCTTGCAGCTATGTTTGCTTTTTTCAGCCTGTACTGTTTTGTTAGGGGAAGGGAGGCGTTGGCTGAAGGCCTTCTTTTTGCCTCACCAAGGCATATTTGCTGGTATCTCAGTATGTCTGTTTTCTGTCTTCTGGCCATAATGACAAAACAGAATACCGCGTTTTTGCCAGTTGGGATGTATGTTTTTGGCAGATATTTTTTAGATTCAATTCAGGGTTGGAGCAGGCAGCGAAGTGTTACATATCTCTCTCCCTTTGTAGTATTGCCTTTTGTTATTGCTGGTCCGGTACTTATTATTCCGATGCTGCGCGGCGTGCCCTTGCATGAAATAACTTCCATGGGAGCCGGTATTTCACCAGTAAGGTACTTTGTTTCAGAGTGGAAAGTATTACTGGTTTATATCAGGCTGCTGTTTGTACCTTTTGGGCAGACACTGGACTATGCCTATCCGCTGGTTTCCGAGCTGCTCTCTGTTACAACGCTGCTCTGTGGCTCAATTCTGTTGGCTTTGCTATATGTTGCATATCGCATGAGAAGATCAGCCAAGTATGTTTCATTCGCTATTGTCTGGTTTTTCCTGTCGCTGGCTATCGAATCCAGCTTTATTCCACTGGATCTCCTTTTTGAACACAGGCTATATGTGCCAATGTTTGGTTTTGCAGTAATCTGCACTTGGCTGATTTGGCAGATTCCTAAGGAAAATTTTAGAATGATTATTGTTACACTCCTGATTGTTGTTTACAGCTTGCTGACCTTTCAGCGCAATAGCCTATGGGCCAATCCGATTGCTTTCAACGAGGACAATCTGCGCAAAGCACCACACAATGAACGGATTTATCTAAATCTTTCAAGGCTTTATATGGAGGCTAAGAGATATCAAGAGGCTGAAAAGCTATTGAAAGTGGGATTGTCTATCAATCCTCGCGATGGGAAGCTGTATGACAATCTTGGTACGTTATATGACCTTAGAGGAGAGCAGGAGCGTGCAATTGGAGTTTTTAAACAAGGGATAACTGCTGAACCGGGCTATGAGAAGCTCTATCTCAATCTTGCAATAGTTTATGAGTTTCGCTCGGAGTATTTGCAGGCACAGGGCTTATTACAAAAGGCAGTATCAATCAATCCTAAGTATTCAGCAGCATTCTATAATCTCGGGGTGGTCTATTACAAAATGGGAAATAAAGGGCGCGCGCTAGAAAGTTTTAGAGCTGCACTTGTTCATGCGCCCTATGATACAGATGCGATGTACAATATTGCTACGACGGCATTTGAGACTGGAAATCTAGAACTGGGCCGCTCCACACTTCTCCGTTTGAAGCAAATGGACAGAATCAGGGCAGCAGAACTTGAAATGCATTTCCACTAAACCGAATTGAGAAAAAGAATCAAGACTTTTGAACAGGTATTGTGGTAAATCTGAGCAATAACCTGCTTAATAAGCAGTCGCAGATAAATGTTCGGGAGAGTCGTGTGGATTTTAGTCTGGTAGTTCCAATTTATAATGAGCATGACAATATCTGTGAATTGTACCGTAAAGTGACATCATCTTTGGATTCTGCCGGCCTGAGATATGAGATCATCATGGTGGATGATGGTTCCACTGACGGTTCTTACGGTGAGTTACAAAATCTTGCAGCTACAGATGACCGCCTGAAAGTTATTCGTTTTCGCAGAAACTTCGGCCAGACAGCTGCGATGTCAGCCGGTTTTGATGCCGCCTCAGGCAGCATAATTATTCCGATGGATGGGGATCTGCAGAATGATCCCGCTGATATACCACGCCTGATTGAAAAGATTCACGAAGGATATGATGTTGTTTCTGGATGGCGACGTGACCGCAAAGACACCTTCATTACCCGTAAGATCCCGTCCATGCTGGCCAATGCACTTATCTCGCGTCTGACCGGAGTTCATCTGCATGATTACGGCTGTACTCTCAAAGCCTACCGCCGTGAAGTGCTGGACGGAATCAACCTGTATGGCGAAATGCACCGCTTTGTACCGGCCCTGGCCTCACAGTTCGGTGCGAAAGTCACCGAGCTCCCTGTCAATCATTTTCCTCGCCTGCATGGTGTCAGTAAATACGGTATTTCCCGTACATTGCGTGTCATACTTGACCTGTTGACGGTAAAATTTCTGATGTCATACTCCACCAAGCCGATACAACTTTTTGGACGATGGGGGGTATATACCATTCTGGCCGGCTTGGGTAGCGGTGCCATGACGCTTTATATGAAGCTGTTCGAACATCTCAGCATGAATCGCAACCCCCTCCTGATTCTAACCGGATTTCTGCTGTTCATGGGGGTTCAGTTTATTGTCATGGGCCTGTTGGGCGAACTGAATGCAAGAACATACTTCGAGTCTCAAGGCAAGCCGATCTATGTGATTAGAGACAGGATAAACCTTGGCTGAAGAGGCACTTCGCGTACTCATGATAGCTCCGACCCCCTATTTTTCGGACAGGGGGTGCCATGTCAGAATATACGAAGAATCCCAGGCTCTGACCAAACAGGGACATGACGTTTGTATCGTCACATATCATCTGGGACGGGACCTGCCGGGAGTCAAAGTCGTAAGAATCGCAGGCATCCCCTGGTACAAAAAACTGGAAGCCGGGCCATCATGGCATAAACCTTATCTGGATCTTCTGCTCCTGTTCAAGTCCCTCAGCGCTGCCCGATCATTCCGCCCCCACCTCATCCATGCCCACCTCCATGAAGGCGCTCTTCTGGGCTATATTTTAAAGAGAATTTTGGGCTTACCGCTTCTGTTTGATTATCAGGGGAGTCTCAGCGGAGAGTCTCTGAATCACGGTTTTTTCCGGGATGGGTCTCTGCTCCATAAATTTTTTGTAGCTACAGAGCGTGCAATTGATCGTTGTGCAGATGCCATCATTACGAGTTCTACTGAGGGCAGGTGCGAGCTGATACGCGAATGGGGGTTACCTCCCGAAAAGGTTTCCACGTTAATCGACGGTGTTGATACGGAAGTTTTCAGTGTCTGTTCACGCAGCGCGGCGCGAAGAGAGCTCGGAATAACTGAAGATGCGCAGGTTGTCGTCTATCTCGGCCTGTTCAGCAGTTATCAGGGCGTAGACGTTCTTTTTGATTCAATAGCTGTCTTAAATGGCAGAAACTCAAAAATTCACTTCCTGCTGATGGGTTTCCCCGATGAAGAGTACCGGAAACGAGCGATTGAAATGGGGATCGCTGACTTGATCACCTTTACCGGTCGAGTTCCTTATGAGCGGGCGCCGTTTTTGTTGAGTGCGGGAAATGTTGCTGTTTCGCCCAAGCTGGCACGAACCGAAGCCAATGGTAAGCTTTTCAACTATATGGCCTGCGGTCTGCCCACGGTTGTTTTCGAAAGCGCAGTCAATCGTGAAATCCTTGGTGACGATGGTATTTATGCTGAATATGGCAATGCACTTGCGTTAGCGGAATGCATTGAAGATACCTTTAATAATGGCAATATGATGGGCCTGCTTGGCAAGCGAGTAAGAGACAGGGCGGTAGAGTTGCATTCCTGGGATGCCAGAGCCAGATTACTGGAAAAGATCTATCAGGAATTATTGGATAATTAAATTGTCATTAAGTAATGAGTGTAGTACAAACGCAGTCTTGTCTTTGTGCAAAAAATATTGACATCAATTTGTAAAATCTGCTATACATCAGAACCTACCAAGCGGGAATAACTCAGTGGTAGAGTGCAACCTTGCCAAGGTTGAAGTCGCGGGTTCGAATCCCGTTTCCCGCTCCATTTGTTGCAGCACGAAATCATGCAGGCTTTGATTTCGAAGTATATTCCCCATTAGCTCAGTCGGTAGAGCAGGTGACTGTTAATCACCTTGTCCTTGGTTCGAGTCCGAGATGGGGAGCCAAAATTGATGAAGGCCACTTCTTAATATGGAAGTGGCCTTCTTGTTTGTGTTTCTTATTTTCAGTGTCCACACAACTACCATTCATCATCTTATCGAGCTGAATTCCACACAATACGTCAGAACTTTAGGGCTGTTTATGGCAATCCTTGCAGGCGTTCGGCCCTTTTTTTGAATCAGAGTGGCATCCCTTACATGTTTTGTGGGCAAAGTCCTTACCAAAACCCTCAATTTTACCGCCCTCGGCTTTGACATGGCACTTGGTACAGTCGTTCAAGGCATCCTGATGAATCTTGTGATTGAACTTAACGCCTCTTTTAAACTCCATTACGTCGGCTGCAAAAGCTGACCCCGCGAAAGCTAAAAGAGTAATTGCAACAACGGTTTTTTTCATTGTGTTCCTCCCCATACTCATTTTTTGACGGCCTCTACAGCCGTCCAGACGATGTCAAGTTGAATAAGAACCTATTTAGGCGGTTTGCAAGGCAGAGTCTTTTCGTTCTACTTCGTTGTCCATTTGAGTCCGGTATTCAAGTAGTGCGTTGGTGAGTGCTGCATCGTTAAGTGCCAGAATCTGAACCGCAAAAAGCCCTGCATTTTTGGCTCCGGCCTTGCCGATTGCCATGGTGGCGACCGGTATGCCTCCTGGCATTTGAACCGTAGAATAAAGTGCATCAACGCCATTTAATGCTCCACCCGGCATGGGAACCCCGATAACCGGTAATATGGTTTTCGCTGCGACGACCCCGGCCAGATGAGCTGCCATGCCGGCACCGGCAATTATGATTTTAATCCCGCGCTGTGCTGCTTCGGATGCGAGTGCCATCGTACGAACTGGTGAGCGGTGAGCCGATGATATTCTCATTTCATAGGTGATACCGAATTCTGAAAGGACGCTGGCCGCCTCCTGCATTACCGGCAGATCGGAATCGCTCCCCATTACAATCAGTATCTTAGGATTTTCTGACATATTTGACCTCTTATTATATGCAGTGCTGAAACGTGATCGTTAGCGGTCAAGAGCTTTACGACCGATATCAGTGCGGTATTGTACACCTGGCCAGGATATGACGGACACCGCCGCATAAGCTCTGGAAATTGCTTCTTTCACAGTTGTACCCAGAGCTGTAACTCCGAGAACCCGTCCCCCGTTTGTTGTGCACAGCCGGTTTTTCAGTGCAGTGCCGGCATGAAATACATAGGTGTTATCCAGTACGGCTGCCTGATCCAGGCCGGATATTTCATCGCTTTTCCGGTAATCACCAGGATATCCCTCTGCTGCCATGACAACGCAGACAGCCGCCTTGTCATGCCATTCCAGTTCGATGCCTGACAGATCACCTTCGGCAACAGCCTGCAAAACTGGTACAATATCCGATTTAAGCCGCATGAGGAGCGGCTGGCATTCCGGATCACCGAAGCGGGCGTTAAATTCAAGTGTCTTCACTTCACCGTCACGAACCATCAGTCCGGCGTATAATACGCCGCGATAGGGGCGCCCTTCGGCAGCCATACCGTCTATGGCAGGCTGCAGTACCTGTCGCATCGCTTTTTTATGCACATCGGCTGTTACAACCGGAGCGGGTGAGTAGGCGCCCATCCCTCCGGTGTTTGGTCCTTGATCTCCATCAAAGATCGCTTTGTGGTCCTGAGCACTGGCCAGCGGCAGGATATTCCTGCCGTCGGTTATGACTAGGAATGACGCTTCCTCACCAGTCAGGAATTCTTCAATCACCACTCTGGAACCGGCCGTGCCGAAGGCATTTCCGCTTAGCATATCCCGTACGGCATTTAATGCCTCCTCACAGGTCTGGGCGATGATAACGCCTTTACCGGCCGCAAGACCGTCAGCTTTTACTACGATGGGTGCCCCGGTCTGGTTTATAAAGGCCTCGGCTTCAACAAGATCGGTAAAAACGCCATAAGCAGCTGTGGGTATACTGTACTTGTGCATCAAATCTTTAGAGAAAGCTTTACTTCCCTCTATCAGGGCAGCCTTCTGTGAAGGTCCGAATATCTTGAGCCCATGGTTTTCAAATAAATCCACAATTCCGAGTGATAACGGCTGCTCGGGACCGACTACGGTCAGATCTATCTTCATTTCATAGGCGAAAGCCAGCAGTTTATCAACCTGATCAACGGCGATGGGAACATTTTCAGCCAGTGATGCGGTACCGGGATTACCGGGTGCGCAAAATATTTTTGAAACTAATGGTGACCGAGCGATTTTCCAGACGAGCGCATGTTCCCGGCCGCCACCGCCGACTACCAGTATTTTCATTATCTCATCCTTCTCGAGTAAGTTTGGTTCAATGCCTGAAATGCCGCATGGTGGTGAATATCATGGCTATACCATGTTCGTTGGCGGCTTTAATGACCTCTTCATCTCGAACACTTCCGCCAGGCTGTATGATGGCTGTAACACCTGCTTCGGCCGCGGCATCAACACCATCACGAAACGGAAAAAATGCATCCGAGGCCAGTACTGTGCCATGAGTCGGGAGCAGGGCTTTCTGGACGGCAATCTTTGAGGAGTCAACCCGTGACATCTGGCCGGCTCCTATTCCCACCGTCTGATCACGATTGGAGAATACTATGGCGTTCGATTTGACATGTTTACATATCCGCCAGGCAAAATCCAGCGCCTCGTATTCTGATGATGATGGCGTGCGTTCGGTCACCACGCGACAGTCAAGGGCGTTGATCATTCCCAGATCCCGTGCCTGAAGCAGGAGTCCGCCGGTAACCCGCTTCAGGTCGAATCCGGTAGAACTGTAGCTGTCAAGGAGAGGCACCTGCATGACCCGTACATTTTTTTTGGCAGTAAAGATTTCCAGCGCCTCGTCGGTATAGCCTGGTGCAATAACCGCTTCCAGAAAAGTAGAAGTAAGCTCATTTGCAGTGGCAGCATCTACAATCCGGTTAAATCCGACTATGCCTCCAAAAGCCGATACCGGATCGCACTCACGCGCTTTAAGATAGGCGGTCAGAGGTGAATCTGCCAAGGCAGCTCCACAGGGATTGGTATGCTTGATGATGACGGCGGCACTCTGTTCGAACTCCTTGACGGTTTCAATGGCAGCGTCCAGATCAATGATGTTGTTGAACGACAGCTCTTTGCCCTGTAGCTGGCGAGCGTTAGAAACACATGGCTCGGATATGCTTTTTTCCACATAGAAAGCCGCTGTCTGGTGCGGATTTTCACCATAACGCAGATCCTGGGCCTTGTTTATCTGGATGGTGAAGGTTTGGGGATATGTCTGAAGTGAGCCGTTAATTCGTGCCCCCAGATAGTTGGAGATAGCCCCGTCATAGGCCGCTGTATGCTGAAAAACCTTGACAGCCAAACCGAAGTTAGTGGTTGAGGAAACCTCTCCGGCGTTGCTCCTCATCTCCGCCAGGACATTTTCATAATCGGCACAGTCGACCAGAACGGTTACATCCGGGTAGTTCTTGGCTGCCGAGCGGAGCATGGTCGGTCCGCCGATATCGATGTTCTCGATGGCATCTTCCAGGCGGCAGCCCTCTTTAGCCACTGTAGCTTCAAACGGATACAGGTTTACAACAACCATATCGATGTTTTCAATCCCATGTTCAAGCATCTTTGCAACATGTTCGGGATTTGATCTCATGCCCAGAAGTCCGCCATGCACTTTGGGGTGCAGGGTTTTAACTCGTCCGTCCAGCATCTCGGGAAAACCCGTAAACTCGGAAACATCCTTGACCGACAAACCTGCCTCCCGCAACAACTTGGCCGTCCCGCCAGTTGAGAGGATCTCTACACCAAAGTCAGCTAACTGTCGTGAAAACTCGATAATGCCGGTCTTATCAGAGACACTGATCAGCGCCCTGGTTATTTTTGCCATTGCTCTGTTACCCCTTGCGGATCTTAAATGATCAACAGCTGTGAATCACTGTGATGAATTAGGAAAATCAATATGTTGAATAAACTTTGTCTCGAAGAGTGGTGTTCCGGAAAGTGGTACGACCTTGAAATGTTTCGCCAGTTCTTCAACCGTACCGAAATCGTCGTTACATACGAGAGCCAGTTCAACTCCGGCCAGCGCCCCCTCGGGTGAAAAGCGCGTGATATGTACCATGCTTTCGTCAAAAATTCCAATCGATTTCAGCCATTCCGGTTGTAAAACAGCGCCGAAAGAACCGGTTAAAACCACATCCTGCAAGGCCTGACAACGTATACGCGATCGCTCTGTCAGCACCTCGATTCCAGCCCGGATTGCCGCTTTCGCAAGCTGTACCTGCCGGATATCATCCTGTGAGATAAAAATCAGATGCTGAGCATCACGATGCAGTACAAATGTGTTACGTCCCATATGCTCTATCAGGCGCGACGCCAGATTTGACGGTATCTCACTTGAATTCCGTAATCTGCCGCCCGGTTCGATTATGTCACAGCGCAGCATTTCCGCAATGGCTTCGATCGCCGCGGAACCGCAGAGGCCTCTTGGCTGAACATTTCCGATGACCTGCAGCTTGACACGATCTCCTTCCAGGCGGACGGAACTGATGGCGCCCGGCAGGGCCGCCATTCCGCAGGCAAGGTTGCCGCCTTCAAATGCTGGTCCGGCAGCAGCGGAAGTGGCCCAGATGGTACCTTCTGTGAACAATCCAATTTCCCCGTTGGTACCCATGTCGAGGAAAAGAGCAGGAAGCGAGGGGCAAGAGGAGAAAGATGAGGGGCAAGGGTCAAGGGTCAAGGATGAATCAAATACATCACTTCCTATTAAGTTATCAGTTTCAAGCCTGGACTCTTGCCCCTTGCCCCTTGCCCCTTGATTCATCTGTCCATACAGGAATGCAACGGTATCCCCTCCCACAAAACCGCCCGGCATCGGGAAAACATAGACATCCGCGTTGCAGTCCAGTTCCAGATCATTAGCCCTTAGCCGTGTGCCGGTTGTGTAGGGAGGTCTGTAGGGAGGGGCGGCCAGAGATTTCAACGGAAGGCCCATCAGGATATGCTGCATGGCCGGATTGCCTGCAATGCCTATCTGCCGTATTTCACTCCGTTCAATACCGGACTTCAGGCAGAGCTCGACCGCCATTCTTCCAAGCTCATTCCGAACCAGTGAAGACATTTCGCGCAGAGATGTGGCGGAATTAACAGCCGCATCTATTCTGGAAACTACATCGGCACCGAAGCGCCGCTGAGGATTCATTGAGCCGTTCATGGCAATGCGATTTCCGGTGCTGCAGTCTATGAGCGAGGCGGCCAGGGTGGTAGTTCCAAGATCAATAGCGATGGCGAACATGGCTGTGTCAGAATATTTCGACTGCATGTGTGGGTGATGGCGGCAGCACTTCGCCTATCCGGCAGGCAAACACCCCTTTTTCTTCCGATCTGGTCAGAAAACGCCGGGCATCTTCCGGAGCAAGCGCGATCAGCAGACCTCCCGATGTTTGAGGATCAAAGAGAGGGAGTAAAAATTCAGAGTCAAGGGTCAAGAGGCAAGGGTTAATGTTTGACCCGGTCTGTAGCCAGGTTCCGAAGTGGTCCCGGTTCCGGTAACAGCCGGCTGGCACCATTCCATCTGCGACCAGTTCCGTTACCCCACTCATCAGCGGTATTGATTTTTGCTCCAATCGGAAGGTCACCCCGGCTCCGCGCGCCATCTCGCAGGCGTGGCCGATCAGGCCGAAGCCGGTGACGTCGGTGCCGGCGCTGGCATGGCATTCAGACATTAACCGGGCGGCATCCCGGTTGAGGGTTGTCATCCAGCGGATGGCCTCTTCAGTCACTTCAGCTGAAGCCATTTCACCCTTGATAGCTGTGGAGATAATGCCGGTGCCGAGCGGTTTGGTAAGTACCAGAACATCTCCCGGCCGGGCGGTGGAGTTGCGGATCACACATTCCGGGGCAACCAGCCCGGTTATGGAAAGGCCGTATTTCAGTTCGTCATCCTCAACCGAGTGTCCGCCGACCAGGCAGATACCGGCTTCATTCAGCACGCTCATGCCACCATCCAGAATAGCCCGCAGAACCTCACCAGACATTGAACAGGCTGGAAAGAAGATCAGATTGGTGGCCGTAACGGGGCGCCCTCCCATGGCATAGACATCGGAAACGGCATTAGCGGCGGCAATTCGTCCGAAAGTAAACGGATCGTCAACCAGCGGAGTAATAATATCAGCTGTCTCGACCAGAGCCAGCTCCGGAGAAATACGGTAGACCCCGGCATCATCAGAAGTTGCCGGTCCTACGAGGAGATTGTGGTTATCGTAATCACAAAGCCCGTCCAGGGCCTTCGCCAGGCTTGCAGGGCCCAGTTTCGCAGCTCAACCGGCGGCTTTTACATGTTGTGTCAATTTGATCATGGTCTGCTCTTATTTCAGATAAACTCTCGGAACGCGCTTGCTGATTCCGCAAAAAATTTCATATGGTATGGTGCCTGCCCAGTTTGCCAGCTCTTCAGCGTGGATAATGTTGCCCAGTTCGTCGGGTCCCATCAGAATAACTTCATCTCCGGTTGTAACACCAGTAATGCCGGTCACATCCAACATGATCCAATCCATGCAGACGGTGCCGGCTACCTTTGCCCGTTGTCCACGAATCAAAGCCTCTCCGCAGTTGGTCAGCGGTCGTGGGTAGCCATCGGCATACCCAACAGGAACACTGGCAATCAGAGTCCTTTTACCGGCAGTGAAGCGTCTGGCGTAACTGATGGTCGAGCCGGTTTCTACCCATTTCAGCATGGCAATCCGGCTCTTTAATCGCATAACCGGTCTCAGGTCCAGTTTGCCCTGAAAATCTGAGGAGGGTAAGGCGCCGTACAATGCAATCCCGGGCCTGACAAGATTGCAGCCCGGAATATCCCGGAGAAGTGCTGCCGCACTATTGGCGATATGGATGTAACGAGGCGAAAAACCGGCTTTGCGTGTTTCCGCAACAACCCAGGCAAAGCGTTCCGCTTGAAGACGTGTAAAGTATTGCCCGGACTCATCCAATTCATCGGCACTGGCAAAGTGCGAGATTACCCCTTCCAGAGTAATGCTTGGCAGCTTTTTCAACTCTTTCAACAACTGCGGAATTTCGGAATATGGCACGCCCAGCCGTCCCATGCCGGTATCTACCTTGAGATGAACCTGGGCCTTGCGAAAGAGCCTGCCGGCTGATGCAGCGTGATTGAGTGCCTGCGCCTGTTCAAGTGTAAATATCGTTGTGGAGAGGTTGTAGCCGATACACTTACGTTCCTGGCCAGGATAAACCCCGCCCAAAAGGAGAATCGGTTTGTCAATGCCGCTCTTGCGGAGTTGTATCCCCTCAGCCAGAAAGGCCACTCCGAAGGCGTTAACACCCAGGTTGTCCAGTTCACGGCTTATGTCCATGAAACCGTGACCGTAGGCATCAGCTTTTACAACCGCGAGAATATCAACCCGTTTCGGAGTGGATGTGCGAACCAGTTGAAAGTTGTGTTGAAGTGCTGCTAGATCAATCTCAGCAAAGGTAGGGCGACCGTCGTACAAATCTAGATTCTCCCCGTTTATCACTTGATTTCATGCGGTATTATCACTACGTAATTACTAGCATGTCTTCATTGCTCTGTAAAGCGGAACAGCTGAGCACCTGCGGCAAATAATTCCTACATGTTTTGCGCAGTTTTGAAGTGTTATTGGCGTTGACAGTGTCGTTGAATTGCAGTAACGTGTTTGAAATTTCTGGCCCTGGGGGAGTTCTGTGGAACTGAGATCCGCGTAAGGTAATGCGGGAACCCTTTGTACCTGAACCGGGTAATTCCGGCGTAGGAAAGCGGCTTGCAGGATTTAATATTGATCCGGCCGCTTGATGTTTTTTCAGAGCGGCCTTTTTTAATACAAATGATGGCTTTACTTGATTTTGCAGAATTTTTGTTGACGCCTTTATCCATATAGCCGGAATCCAAGGAAAATGCCCGTGAGTGCAACAAACAGACAATTTCGTCTCGTTGTAAATAAGACCGCTCCATTGCCACAGATTCGGGGTGTTTACCTGATTACTGATCAGGGGCAGGATCTGCTGGAAAGGGTCCGGTCTGCCATGCGTGGCGGTGTTTCTGTTCTGCAGTACCGGCCTAATGATAAGCCGCGTGATATCTGTCTGGCTGAAGGGAAGGAACTTAAGCTGGTCTGTGCCCAATATAACGCCCTGTTTATAGTCAATGATGATGTAGGGCTGGCTAAAGAACTGGATGCAGATGGAGTTCATCTCGGTCAGGATGACGGAACTGTTTCTGCCGCAAAAAAACTGCTTGGACCTGGCAAGATAGTCGGCAAATCCACTCACAATCTTGAGGAAGCACTCCTTGCAGAGCAGCAGGGTGCGGATTACATCGGTTTTGGTGCCATGTATCCGACTGAAAGCAAGCAGATATCCCATCTCCCCGGAATTTCCGGATTGGCATCCATTCGTAAACAGATCAGGCTCCCGGTGGTCGCTATAGGCGGGA
Source organism: uncultured Geobacter sp. (assembly GCA_964619855.1). Classification (GTDB taxonomy): domain Bacteria; phylum Desulfobacterota; class Desulfuromonadia; order Geobacterales; family Pseudopelobacteraceae; genus JACRCG01. Next base: position 34,909 of record CAZUGI010000015.1, read on the forward strand.
TTACCGTCGGCAACGCCTGTCGGGTAATCGATGCCGGAGCTGATGCGCTGGCAGTGATTTCATCGGTATTGTCAAGTCATCGCCCCGATATTGCTGTGGCTGAGATTAAGCTTCTCTTCAACCGCACCCGTCCATTCCCGCGTGGTGCCGTATTGACGGTGGCCGGAAGTGATTCAGGGGGAGGAGCCGGCATCCAGGCTGATCTCAAGACGATCACTCTGCTTGGCAGTTATGCGGCCACGGTTCTGACGGCCTTGACTGCACAGAATACCAGAGGCGTGTCTTCTATCCATGGCCTGCCACCATCGTTTGTTATTGATCAGATGGATACCGTTTTGGCTGACATTCCTATCGATATTATAAAAACCGGAATGCTGCACACTCCGGCCATTATATCGGCTCTGGCCGAAAAACTGCCGGAGCGGAAGATTTTACTACCTGCTGTCATGGACCCGGTCATGGTTGCCAAAGGGGGGGCGGCCCTCCTCGAGCGTGAAGCTATCAGGTTTTTCTGTCAGCAGCTTCTGCCGCAGGCTTACCTGCTGACACCGAACATACCTGAAGCGGAACGGCTTCTGGACAGGGCAATCAGGAGCGAAGCCGAGATGGATCAGGCGGCTCGAGATCTGCACGCACTGGGTGCCGCTAACGTACTTGTCAAGGGGGGGCACTTGAGCGGCCGACAATCAGTTGATGTTCTGTTCGACGGCAATCAGTGTCATACATTCAGTTCCGAACGTTTCTTCACGAGCAACACTCACGGAACCGGATGCAGTTATGCCTCCGCCATAGCAGCATATCTGGCTCAGGGTGAACCCTTGCTGCAAGCAGTTAAAAAAGCAAAGAGATACATCAGTGAGGCAATTCGCCTCGCCCGGCCCTTGGGTAAAGGACACAGTCCGGTTAACCACTACCTGGCAGCACTTGAATTACAGGCCCCTGCTTCAACCAGGGATTAAAAGGATTCTGAACATGACGCAACTGGAATACGCCCGCAGGGGACTCATCACTGAAAAAATGAAACTTGCGGCCGTTGCAGAAGGGGTAAGCCCTGAGTTTATCCGGGACGGAATTGCAGCCGGAAATATTGTTATTTGTCATAACATAAAACACTTGAACGGAACTCCGCTCCCGGTCGGAGCAGGCCTGCGAACCAAAATAAATGCCAACATCGGTTCTTCATCTGACGATACCGATATGCAAAAGGAGCTCGAAAAAGCCAGGGCTGCCGTGAAATACGGCGCTGATGCCATCATGGACCTGTCAACCGGCGGGCCGGTGGATGAGATCCGAAGAGCTATCATTGCTGAGACCAGCGCCTGTATCGGCTCTGTGCCACTCTACCAGGCTGCTCTTGATGCGGTACGGGTTAAAAAGAAGGCCATTGTTGATATGTCTGTTGATGATATCTTTGCCGGTATCGTCAAGCATGCCGAGGATGGGGTCGATTTTATAACGGTTCATTGCGGTGTAACTCTGGGAACCGTGGAGCGGATGAAGAATGAAGGGCGTCTGATGGACGTTGTTTCGCGCGGCGGGGCTTTCACCATCGAATGGATGAGATACAATAACAAGGAAAACCCGCTTTTTGAGCATTTCGACAAATTGTTGGAAATTACCAAAGAGTATGACATGACACTTTCGCTGGGAGACGGCTTCCGGCCGGGATGCCTTGCTGATGCCACTGACCGGGCCCAGATTCATGAACTTATTCTATTGGGGGAATTGACCCAGCGTGCCCAGGCCTCCGGCGTTCAGGTTATGATCGAGGGACCCGGCCATGTGCCGCTCAACCAGATCCAGACCAATATTCAGCTGCAAAAGCGGCTGTGCCACGGAGCGCCGTTCTACGTCCTGGGGCCGCTGGTGACAGACATTGCCCCCGGATACGACCACATCACCTGTGCCATTGGCGGGGCCATCGCTGCCGCCGCCGGTGCTGATTTCCTCTGTTATGTGACCCCTTCCGAGCACCTGAGGCTGCCGGCTGTTCAGGACGTGCGCGACGGGGGGGTCGCCCCCCGCATTGCCGCTCATTCCGCCGATATTGCCAAGGGGGGCCAGGGGGCCACGGAGAAGGATATCGCCCTGGCCAAAAGCCGGGAGAAAGGGGGATGGGGGGGGCATGTACCCTTTGAGCTCGGCCCGGGCCAAGCCCC
>CAZUGI010000016.1:0-36127 GCA_964619855.1 uncultured Geobacter sp.
AATGACCGATATGCAGTCTGCCGCTCGGCCTCATGCCACTCACAACGCGTTGTTTCATAAATACCTGCTCCCTCGCTCTGTTCGATATTGTCTTTAATGCTGTTTCTGTTATGGTAAAAACAAACAAACCAAAACCTGCAATTGAAACACAGAGACACAGAGAACACGGAGAAATTGCTAAAGATAAACCAATATCAAAACGTAACATTCTGATTATTTTTTTATGTTACCTCTGCGCCCTCTGTGTCTCTGTGTTTAACCGCTTTTTAAATTAATTTAGACAAGGAAATCTACATGAAGCGACCTAAAATTGAAACCAAAATCATGAATCCGCTGATCGGCAGCATTATTCCACTGCCGACCTACGCAACCAGCGGTTCTGCGGCTCTTGACCTGCGCGCCTGCCTCGATCATCCAAAAACTGTGCAGCCGGGCGAAACGGTTTTGATACCAAGCGGCATTGCAATCAGCATCCATGATCCGGGACTGGTAGCCCTGCTTGTTCCCCGCTCCGGCCTGGGCATCAAGCATGGAATTGTATTGGCAAATACGGTAGGTGTTATCGATTCTGACTATCAAGGAGAAATCGGCATCGGCATTGTCAACCGCGGAGCGGCTTCCTACACGATTGAACCGGGTGAGCGTATCTGCCAGATGATGTTCGTACCGGTTACGCAGGTGGCATTGGAACTGGTTGAAGAATTCAGTAAGGAAACAGATAGGGGTACGGGGGGATTTGGGTCAACCGGCAACAGGTAGATTCTGAATAAAATCTCGTTAATAATAACACAGAGCAACGGAGCAACAGAGAAATAATAAAAATCATAATGACATTGAAGTGACTAACACATTGGGTCTTAAAAAATGTTTTTCCCTATAGACTAATCTCAGATTTTCTCCGTTGCTCCGTTGCTCTGTGTTTCAACTTTCAAGTATTTCAGGTTCATTTTTTCTGTCTCATCCGGCGTAGATACACATCGCCGTCTCTGGTGCAGAAGTACAGCTTGCGCCCTACAACTCCGCCGGTATCGGCACTGTTTACCTTCAAACCCAATAATTCAAGCACTTCCAAAGCTCTTGCAACATTCTGTTCTCCTACTGTTCGTCCGGGAGAGCTGCTGTCTCCAACATCAAGCACCTTTGCTCCACCAAAAAGTTTCACAACCAGATTACTGCCGGCACCATACTCCGTCACCTTCCTGTAAATATGCCGCAGGGCTGTATCAACATAGCGCAGATCAGACTCCCTTCCGGCATTGTCGGGAAGCATGGCATGGCAGATTGCACCGATTCTGTGAGCAGGGGAAAACATCGTCACCGCCACACATGACCCCAGCACAGTGGAAACCAGCACCGGCTCGCGCGCTACAACAACTTCACCCGGCTTTAGGTAAATATTATGTTGATGGGAATCGATGAGAGATTTTATATATCCGCCCTTCTCCCCTTGCCGACCAGAACCACGCCGGTTTCGGTATTCATAATAATCTTTCTTCCTACCCGCCCACCGACATCTCTGGCTATTATCGGAATCCTGAATTCTTCGAGCATCTGCGTTACCAGCATCACGTTACGCTCTCCGATCAGGAATACCTCCAAGCCGGTTCCGGTAACATTAGCCCCGCCAAAAATCTTGGCGATCAGATTTTCACGGCGGCAACCGATCGACAGAACTTTGGCAAGCAGTTTCTCCATGGCAATATTGCCATACTTCGGCGTCGCCAGCCCTTCACCGTTCCAGAGCGGAAGCATAATGTGATTCATGCCGCCTCTGCGGGCAACCTGATCCCACAGACAGACCGCAACACATGAACCGAGAACTGTGCTGATCAGGTATTCATGGGGTTCAGCAAATATAGTTCCTGGGAATAGAAAATGCCTGTTGAGCGGTTCTTCACTATCCACTCTACCTCGCCTCGCTCAGATCATCGAAAAGGAAAAGGTTACCGGCTTCCGAAAATGAATCTTCATCATCCAGAATTGAACAGGGTGGAACAGTAACTGTAAACACTGTTCCCTCGCCGGGAGTGCTTATTAGGTTGATACTCCCCTGCATGAGATCCAGCAAAGCCTTGGTTATGCTCAGGCCTAGACCATGGCCAAGGTGCGAACGGGTTGTTCCGGTATCCAACTGGACAAATCTGTCAAATATGCGCTGCTGATCCTGCGGTGCTATCCCGACCCCGTGATCCTGGACTGAAATATTCAGGCTGCCGTCACCATTAACGGAATATGATATTTCTACGGAACCGCCATCATTGCTGTATTCAATTGCATTTGCCAGCAGATTGGAAATTACGATCTGAAACTTTTCAAAATCAATCACAACAAGGTGGTCGACTTCACCATCAGACTGAGCCAGTTTAAGCGAAACATTCTTTTTTGCAGCGCTATGCTGAAACGAGTCTACCAGTTCACGCAGTGCTGCTCCAATATGTGCTTTTATGCAACGTGGACTTACCTCTCCAGCCTCGAGTTCGGCAGCCATGAAAATATTTCTTAGCTGAAAATCAAGGTGGTTTGCTTCAGCTCCAATCAGAGAAGTCAAAACAGCAATCTCTTCATTACCAGCGCCGATAACAGCGAGTTGACCGGCCAGACCCATAATTGCGTTTAGTGGATTGTTGATTTCATTGCGGATGTTGGAAAGGAAATTACTTTTCAGGGATTCTGAGCGTTCAAGCCGCTCATTCATCTCAAGCAGCTTGCGATTGACCACGCTTAAATCAGAAAACGCCTTTCGACTTTGTGCAAAACGGTTTGATAGCTCCTGAATCAATTCATCATCAGTCGTTTGCATATATGACTCCTTGACCCCTGACCCTTGACCCTATTATGCCCTGTTTCCCACCAGACTGAAGATTTCTTCTGAAAGAGAATCCGGATCAAACTTGGCCACAAACTTGTTGGCTCCTGCCTGCTCAGCTTTAAGTTGATTGGAAGGGTTACTCATCGAACTATGCAGAATAACTTTGAGATTTTTGAAGTTGCTATGTTCCCGCAGGGTGCGTGTGAAGGTGAAGCCATCCATTCCCGGCATTTCAATATCTGATATCACCAGATCAACCTTAGTATAGTCCTTTGCAAGGTATTCCAGCGCCTTGTCAGCCGATAACATGGCAATATTGGTAAAGCCCATCTTATCGAGTACTGACTGCAGAAGCATGATAGCCGTGCGAGAATCGTCAACAACAAGAACGTGTTTACCACTCCCCTTCCCCTCTGCTCCGGTCATGGCAACGCTGGACAGATCGCGATCTATGCCGACAACGTTGGACAGTATCGATTCGATATCCAGAAGCATGATTGCTTCACCACTATCGGCATAAGCGATCGCAACCAGTGATAAAGCATTTACGCCTTCCGGCTTGTGAATGTCAGCCCAACTGCGAGTCAGGAGAGTATCAGGAGCATGAACAATAAAAGCGGTAAGAGCGCGGTTGTATTCACAGATAATGATATAGGCCAGCTCATTCCTGAACTCTTTGGTAGGAAGCCCGACCGCCTCAGACAGGTCGATCACAGCCAGAGCGTTGCCACGAAAATCTAGGGCACCTTTGACGGCCGGATGCGAATTGGGCATTTTGTCAATTCTGTTTGGGCATTCGATGATTTCAATGATTTTAAAAACATTGATGCCGTAGAGCTGATTATCAGTCAATCGAAAGGTCAGCATTTCCATCTGGTTTGACTGAGAGAGATTTGTGCGTTGGAGTGCTTCGTCTAGTGATGATGCCATGGTGAACTCCTTATAGAATCAGGGTCAAGGGTCAAGGGGCAGGGAGAAGCAAGGGAAGTTAAAAGTCTTTTGAAGTTACTTGCCCCTTGCCCCTTGCTTCTCCTTGACCCTGTTTTTCAACTGCACAACCTCAGAACCTCCCCTGCAATGTTCTGCAGTGGCATGATTTTGTTAACACCACCCAGCTTGACCGCTTCGTGCGGCATACCGTAGACCACACAGGTGGCCTCGTCCTGGGCAATAGTTACCACTCCGGCATCGAACATTTCCTTCATACCATGAGCACCATCATCCCCCATACCGGTCATAATTACGCCGACCGCATTTTTACCGGCATAGCGGGCGGCCGAGCGGAACAGGACATCCACCGACGGGCGATGGCGTGAAACCAGCGGGCCGTCCTTTATTTCAACGTAATAACGTGCTCCGCTGCGTTTCAGCAGGGTGTGATGATTGCCGGGAGCAATCAATGCCCTGCCCCGCACCACCGTATCATTATCCTGAGCCTCTTTGACCGTCACGCGGCAGATCGAATCAAGGCGCTTGGCAAAGGCAGCAGTAAAGTTTTCAGGCATGTGCTGAACAATCACGATGCCGGGGGTATCCTCCGGCAGCATCTCGAGAAAAACTCTGAGCGCCTCAGTTCCGCCGGTTGATGCACCGACTACAACAACCTTCTCGGTGGTTTGGATCATGGCCTTTGTATTTGGTTTTTCCATAATCACATCGGCGGAATATTTCGGGGAGATCTCCTTCATTGTGTGCATAGCCCGCATTGGCCCCAGGCGGGCCGCTGCAGCACCTTTGACCGCATCGCAAATCCTGATTCTGGATTCCTCTATAAATTGCTTGGTGCCCATTTTAGGCTTGGTTATGATATCAACGGCTCCGTATTCGAGAGCCTTAAGTGCGGTTTCATTGCCTCGCTCGGTAAGACTGGAGCACATGACAACCGGTATCGGATGCTGACTCATTAGCTTTTGAAGAAACGTCAGTCCGTCCATGCGAGGCATCTCGACATCCAGTGTTATAACATCCGGTATGATAGTTTTAAGGCGCTCTGCAGCCAGAATCGGATCAGCAGCACTGCCGACCACTTCAATACCCGGATCTGAATTCAGGATGTCGCACAGGGTTTGGCGTACCAGCGCCGAATCGTCGATAACAAGTACTTTGATTTTTGCCATGAAAACTCCTGTAAATCGGGGTGTAGGGTACAGGGTACAGGGTGTAGGGTTTAAAAAGCTTTTGATTTTCCTATACCCTGTACCCTATTCTTTCCGATAAACCGTAGACGCTACCGCTTTAAATTTCACATCCAGTCCGCTCAGAGTTTCGGAATGCCCGATAAACAGGTAGCCTCCCGGCTTGAGCTGTTTGTGGAATTTTCGCATCAGAGTCTGTTGTGTCGGTTTATCAAAATAAATGACAACATTACGGCAGAAGATAATATCCATTTTTTCGGATATTCCAAGGTCATCATCCATGAAATTGATCCGCCTGAAGGTAACCAGAGAACGGAGTTTCGGAGATATGCGCACCAGTGACTTTGTTTTTTCCCGGCTGCGCATCAGATATTTTTTCTTCAGATTAAGCGGAATCGGATCGGTTCGTTCTTCTGGATAGATAGCTGTTTTTGCGGTCTGCAGCACCTGCGTACAGATGTCGGATGCCGTTATAGCCACCCGGAAGTCAGGACGGCCGGTGGCAAACTCGGACAGCACCATTGCAAGTGTGTACGGCTCTTCACCGGTGGAACAGCCGGCACTCCAGATCTTTACCGGATCACGGGTTGCATCTCGTGCCTCAAGAATGTTCGGCAACGCGGTTTTCACCATGTAATCGAAGTGTCCCGGTTCCCGAAAAAAATCGGTCTTATTGGTGGTCACTACGTCGATCAGGTGCACCAATTCACCGGCATGACCTTCCGGGCTGAAGACATAATCAGCATATTCCTCGAACGAGGGAATTCCAAGTATCTTGAGGCGTTTCTGCAATCGCGCCTCAAGCATTGTCTTCTTTGCAGGAGGCATCTTGATGCCGACACTATCGTAAATCAGCCCGCTGAAGCGCAGAAACTCCCGATCACGGAGCATGGCCGGGAGGTGAGGTTTAAGGCTGTCACGATGGTTGGACACGTATACTCCTAATTACAGGGTCAAGGGTCATGGAGAAGCAAGGGGCAAGGAAATTCAAAGTCTTTTATTCAACTTGACCCTTGCTTTTCCTTGCTTCTCCTTGCCCCTGCCTCACCCAAGTTCCGCCAGTTCTTCAGATGAAAACACCTTGTCAATATCCAGGATCATGACAAAGCGGCCATCGACTTTGCCCATACCTTTAATAAAGTCGGTATTCAGCTTGGTGCCGATATGCGGAGCAGCTTCGATACTTTCTGGCTCCATCTCTACGACTTCCTGAACAGAGTCTGCCAGAGCTCCCAACACGGTGGTATCACCATCCATTTTTATTTCTACCACGATTATGCAGGTGTTAACAGTCTGTTCAGTTTCACTCATGCCAAACTTGAGGCGCATATCAATGACAGGTACCACACTGCCGCGCAGATTGATGACTCCACGCATAAAATCCGGGGTCTGTGGCACTTTGGTTATGTTGGTTATTTCGAGGATCTCGCGTACTTTGGCTACATCCAGAGCGAAGACCTCATCAGACAATTTGAATGTCAAATATTGAACCGTTTCGGTTATTCCCGCTACGCTCATAGTGTTTCCCTTCTAGGGTGTAGGGTACAGGGTGCAGGGTGCAGGTAAGTCAAAGACTTTAACCCTATACCCTATCCCCTGCCCCCTGTACCCTGCCTTTAGAATTTTTCAAATTCATCATCCAGATGGTCCGGGCCGGCGTTACCCAGCTCAAGGTTGACACCACCACTGGTATTGCGCTTTGATGTGACCGGCTTTCCTTTGGCTGAGGCATGAGCGATCATCACTTTTTTACCCTGTTTGGCAACAGGCTGTCTGGCTGATCGGGAGTGGCCGCCACCGTCAATCTTGAAGAAGGAAATCGCATCGCTCAACTGTTCGGCCTGACTGGACAGCTCTTCCGAGGTGGAAGCCATCTCTTCCGAAGCAGAAGCGTTCTGCTGGATGACCTGATCCAGCTGCTGGATGGCCTTGTTGATCTGCTCGGCACCGGTATCCTGCTCTTTACTGGAAGCGGTGATTTCCTGAACCAGCTCGGATGTCTTCTGGATATCAGGCACCATCTTGGTCAGCATCTCACCGGCCTGCTCGGCTATTGCCACACTGCGGGTGGAAAGACCGGATATCTCGCCGGCGGCGGATTGGCTACGTTCGGCCAGTTTGCGAACTTCGGAGGCAACAACCGCAAAACCTTTACCATGCTCACCGGCACGGGCGGCTTCAATAGCTGCGTTCAAAGCCAGCAGGTTGGTCTGACGGGCGATCTCTTCGATGATCGAGATCTTGGTGGCGATCTCTTTCATGGCAGCCACTGTTTCGATAACGGCCTTGCCCCCTTCTTTGGCATCTACAGAGCTCTTGATCGAAATCTTCTCTGTCTGCATGGCGTTATCGGTGTTCTGACGGATACTGGAAGCCATCTCTTCCATACTTGATGATATTTCTTCGGCACTGGCTGCCTGCTCGGTAGCACCCTGACTCATCTGCTGGGCGGTGGCGGAAAGCTGCTGGCTGCCTGAGGCAACATTGTCTGAAGCCGACATGACATCACCGACTACGTGTTTTAATTTGTCAACCATGGATGCAATGGCGGCCATCATAAGACCGGTTTCATCTTTGCTCTTTGATTCAACTGTAATGGTCAGATCACCTTTAGACAGCGCTTCGGCAACTGCCACCGCTTCATTGATCGGCCTGACAACCCCTCGTGTCAGATAAAACGCTACAAAAAAACCGATTAGAATTGCAGCCAGACCCAGACCCAACATCATATTACTTGAGCTTTTATACTCACTTTGGGCTTCGTCATAACGCTTCTTATTTCGCTCAATCTGGTAATCCTGCAATTTATCAATCTCAGTAATCCAGGCGCGTACTGCCGGACGAGCCTCTTTATTCATTAGTGCAATTGCATCGGCATCTTTTGCTGTCAGAGCCAAATCGAGCACTTTAGAGTTCAGAGGACGAGCAACTTCGGACATCTGTTTAACCTTGTTAATAAGCTCATGACCTTTGGTATCATCTTTAGAAGTAAGCTCTTCAAGAGCTTTGAAGGCAGTATTGTATTTTTCGCGCTGGTCATTAATGCGTTTCTGGTACTCAGCCCTTTTGGATAATTCGCTATCGAGCAGGGCATTGCGCAGATTTATTGAAACTTCTTGTACTGACTGCAACATATCACCAGATTTATCTATTCTGACGTTGTTAATTTTGACTATTCGATCAAGCATTTTCTGAATGCCGGCCATGCCGCTGATCCCTTCCCATATCAGCACACACATAATCACCAGCACCAAACCAAACCCGAGTGCCATCCTCTTACCAATTTTCATGTTCGCAAACATACATCCTCCTTTGAGATATGTGTTTCAGATACATTAATTTGTAACAACTAGAGGAGTGTAACAAAGGTTTTCCGGCTTGCAAGTGGGTGGGTAAAAAAAAGGGAACAGGGGGCAGGGTATAGGGGACAGGAAATCAATAAGTTTTAAACCCTATACCCTATGCCCTGTTCCCTATACCCTGATTAAGCGTTTTCCAGCTCTTCAATATTCTGCAGCAGGACTCCCATATCAAGGATCAGTGCAACAGTACCGTCGCCCAGAATGGTGGCGCCGGAGATGCCTTTTACATCACGATACATTTTTCCGAGTGATTTGATGACGGTCTGATGTTCGCCGACAACATGGTCAACCACGAAACCCACCTTAGTACCGTGAATATCGGCAATTACAATCTGTTCAATATCCGGTCGCTGATCAGTGATCTGAAAATGCTGACGCAGCGGGATGTAGGGAACAATGACGCCCCTGACATTGGCCAGATTTCTACCATGTGAGTTTTTCAGATCTTCACGGGTAAGCTCCACGCACTCTTCCACGGCTGCCAGCGGAAGCACAAAGTGGTCTTTACCGATCTTGACCAGCAGGCTGTCGATGATGGCAAGAGTCAGGGGGATTTTGAGGGTTATGGTTGTGCCGCTGCCTCTGACGCTGTCTACTCCGATTGATCCGCGCAGTCCCTCGATGCCGCGTTTGACAACGTCCATCCCTACCCCGCGGCCTGATACGCTGGTGACTTTGGCAGCGGTGGAGAACCCGGGGGCAAAGATCTGGGCGTAGATTTCACGGTCGGATACTTCGGCGGTTGCGGATATCAGTCCTCTCTCGATGGCTTTGGCGCGGATGGTGTCACGGTCGAGTCCGGCACCGTCATCACGGATTGTTACCAGAACCGAGTCGCCGGAGTGTTCGGCTCCCAGGTAGACCGTACCTCGTGATGGTTTGCCGGCCGCTTTTCTTGCTTCCGGCATTTCAATGCCATGGTCAATGCTGTTTCTGATGATGTGGACCAGTGGGTCGTTCAGCTTTTCGATGACGGTTTTGTCCAGTTCGGTTTCGGCGCCGAAGGTTTCCATTTCGATTTCTTTGCCGAGTTCACTTGAAAGGTCACGTACCAACCGTTTGAATTTGCTGAATGTGCTGCCGATAGGAAGCATGCGGATGTTGAGGGCGGTATCTCGTAGTTCATTGGTGAGGCGTTCGACTTCTTCGGATATGGCGATAAAGGTGGAGTCCCCGCCGGCCAGTGAGACCTGGGAGAGGTGCGCCTGTACGGTTACCATTTCACCTACCAGGTTGATCAGCTGGTCAAGTCGCTCGGCCGGTACCCGTATGCTGGCAGCGGCTTCTGTTGTCGGAACTTCACTCCGTTCTTTGCGGACGCTTTTTACGTGCTGCTGTTCAACCAGGGCTGATTGCACTTTTTCGGGTGAGACTATGCCCTGCTCTACCAGCAGTTCTCCAAAGCGTTTTTGGAGCATCAGGACTTTCTGCATTTCAACCGGTGAGAGATCGCCACGTTCAACCAGGATGTCCCCCAGTTTTTTGTAGCCCTGGTCACGGTCGATCAAGCCGCTGCTGTCAATCAGTTCAATTTTGATGTCGCAGTCGTCTTCTACAAAGATGAAAACGTCTTTGATGGCATCTTCACCACGGGAGGTGGTCAGGATGATGTCCCAGTAGATGTAAAGGTTTTCCGGTACCAGTTCATGTACTTGCGGGATTTCATCAAATTGGGCCACAACATGGGCAGTACCCAGTTCGCGCAGTTCGTTGATCAGTGATATCGGGTTGGTTCCGCACATGAGAATGTTTGGTGCGGGCCTGAAGCGGATGCGCCAGGTGCTTTCGTGGGCAAGTTCATCTTCGGATACGGTTGGCAGGTTGATGGCCGGTACAGTATCTGACCCTTTTTGAGGCAGGTCCGGCTTAGGTACCAGTTGACGAAGGCCGGCGATGATTTCATCTCCATCGCTGCGGTCAACCTCTTCGCCGATTCCGCAGCTCAGCAGATATGTTATGTGGTCGCGGGATTTGAGTGTGAGGTCAAGCAGGCGTTTGGTGACGGTCATTTTGCCGTTTCGCACCATGTCGAAGACGGTTTCGACTTCGTGTGTAAAGGAGGCGATTTCATCAAAGCCGAACATGGCTCCGGAGCCTTTGATGGTGTGCATGGCGCGAAAGACTCTGTTGATCAGGTCGTTATCGTCGGGGGTCTCTTCCAGATCAAGCAGAGAGGTTTCAAGTTCTGCCAGCAGTTCACCGGCTTCTTCGCGATAGGTTGCAATGGCTTCTTCCATCATAGTTGTTTACCTCAGGGTCAAGGGGCAAGGGTCAAGGGGCAAGGGTTTTTGAAAGCGATGAGATCAAACCCTTGAGCATTTTTCCTATTTCTGCCCTTTGAAGTTCCAGTTTAGTGTAATTATCAATTGTCAAATATTCCAAGTCCTTGCATAGCAACAGAAATGTTTCAATTTCACCGAGCGAACCTTTTGCAAAATGCAGAAACTGTACATATTCTTTACGATGGTTCCGTTCATATCCTTCTGAAATATTTGCAGGTACGGAAGATGCCGCCCGTCGCAACTGCGACGTAATACCGTATCGTTCTTCATTCGGGAATTTTTTGGATAGTCGATAAATATCAAGAGTCAGGTCATAACTTTTCTGCCAAACCCCCAGACTCTTAAATCCAGACATACCCTGTTTCTCCTTGTCCCTTGACCTTTCCTTTCTTGACCCTTGCTTCTCCTTGACCCTTGACCCTAACCAAGAACTTTCTTTATCACTGCAATCAGCTGTTCCGGCTTGAAGGGTTTGACTATCCAGCCGGTAGCTCCGGCGGATTTGCCTTCGGCTTTTTTGGTGTCGTTTGATTCGGTAGTCAGCATGACGATCGGGATGAATTTGTTCAAAGATCCGGCGCGAACCCCTTTAATCAGGCCGATGCCGTCCATGTTGGGCATGTTGAGGTCGGTCAGCAGCATGTCGACTTTCTGGACGTTCAGTTTGTTGAGGGCGTCTTTGCCGTCTACCGCTTCAACTACATCGTAGCCGTTCTGCTTTAGTGTGAATGTCACCATCTGACGTACGCTGGCCGAGTCGTCGGCCGTCATAATCAATTTAGCCATTAGATTGCACCTCCAAACCAGATACAGGTTGAGTCGTTGTTATGTTTGCAGACTGTGTGACGCTCGGCTCCGCTCTTTGCTATGATGTCAGCCAGGGCTTGAGGCTGCGGCCCTTGAAAGGAGAAGGTCTTGCCGTTGGAGGCGGCGCTTTTGCAGGCAGAACAGAGAATCTGGACACCGGTGATGTCGATCTCGACCGTCGGTTCGAATTCGATCGCAACATTATTGGATGCTTCCAGGGCCTCACTGGCAAGTCGTGAAAATTCTGACGCGTTCTCAATAGTAAGGCGGGTTCCGCTGGTGATGATTATCTCCCCGCTCTCGCGGACTGAACTGTTCAGTGGCATGGTGGACTCCTATAGATAGGGTCAAGTAGCAAGGGTCAAGGGTCAAGTAAAATCAAAGTGTTCGTCTTTAGTTTTTCCTTGCCCCTTGCTTCTCCTTGACCCTTGACCCTGCTTTAAAACAAATCTACATTATCTCCGAATTCGGAATCTTCACTGGAACTTTCCTTCACAACGTCCTGGACGACAACAGCGGATTGGCCGCTGCGCTTGCGGGCCAGGGCTTCGTGAATATGCCTTTCACTTTCCATGGTGTAGCGCTCTTCCATATGGCGCAGGTTCTGCTTGAACTCGGTACTGGCCGGAACAATCTCGCGCGCTTGGCCGACAATCTGTTCAAGCTGTACAAGAACTCCGTCAGACATGGCTTTTATACGCTCGTGTACGTCTATCCCGGATGTTGTTTTTTCAACATCATCGGTCAGTGACGCAACACAGCCGCTCAAGTCGGACAAAACAGCAAAAAGATCCGTATTCATACCGGACAGGGCCCGCAGAATCTCACTCACCTCTTCCTGCATACCGGCAACACGGCTGCCTAGCTGTTCCTCTTCATTTTCAGCATCCAGAGACAAATGTTCGGTGGCGTTATTAATATTTTTAAGAGTTGCCGCAACGGAGTCCGTCTGCCGTACCGCTTCATCCGAAAGACGCTTGATCGCTTCTGCCAGAACACCCAGTGCAGCTCCCTCAGGGCCCGTGTGAGCTGCCTTTATTTGGGCATTCAGTGCTATCAGATCAATTTCAGAGCCGATCGCTTCAATGTCAGTGACAAAAGTGGCAATTTCTCCGATGGTAAGTGCTACTTTCTTCATAGTCTCAGACATATCCCGGTCAGCCGAGGCGCATGAAGCAAGCGCAGCAGTTATATCGGTCATTCCGCGGCTCATAACATCAACAAATGATGTGCCGGACGAATCAGCCACACCGGCAACGTTTCTGGTTTCGTATGCCATCAGGGATTGCTTGCTGGCAACATCACGCAGGTTGTCAAGTATTGTACGGACTGCGTTGTAAAGCTCGGCAGAGGCGAAGCGGAGCTGAGCCTCCTGCAGTTCACAGACATCACCGGATTCCACGATCAATGCCACTCTACGGTCATCATCAACCGATGTGCCGGAATCGGGAAGATCAAGCAGAAGCCGCTCCAGCGCCTCGACGATATGTTCCACCTGCTGACGTGTCATGTCATGCATCTGCATGGAGGAAACAACTTCACTGATATTGTCAGTGACCTCGGACGATATAGTGGCAACCGTAGCCCCGAATTGAGTACAGCGCTCGTTGACAGATACCAGTTCCTGCAGGCTGGAGGCGGTGCTTCTAAGGGACGATGATACTTTGGCGTCCTGAGCGGTTTCGGAAGAGCGGACAGCAGACAAATTGGAATCAATCATGCCGGACAGCAACTGGCGATGCGCCAAAATGGCAGCCGACTTGTCATTGACCTGATGGGAAAGCTTTTCAACATCCATGGCCAGATTTACGAAGCCGCTGCCCATCTCTCCCAGACGGGCACTTTCGATCTTGGTCGAGATGCTCAGCATACGCAGGGCTTTGTTCATCTTCTGGAAGCCTTCCAGAGGTTCCGACAACTTACCTAGTAACTCCTGAACCTTTTCCAGAGTGCTGCAGCTGTCGCCGCTGCGTGTACGGGCCTCTGCCAGGTAGGATTCCATGTCAGACATCATCTGATGGAGGCGTCCTGTCAGAGACTGGACGCTGTCACCGGAAACAACCTCAACAAGCTGGTTCGACTTCCTGGTGATGTCAGCAGAACGTTGATAAAAACCTTGAATCTCGGAGCCGATCTGAAGAAATTCGTCCTCTGTCGTTCCCGCCATTCTTTGCAATATCTCAATTGCCGGGGGCAGCACGCCGCGCCAGACTGTAATCATTTCTGAACCGGTCCGGGTGTTGTCTTGCGAAAATTGTGGGCTGGATTGAAATGTCATATTTTCAGTGCAGCAGCTTGAGTGCACGCAGCTCCTTTACCAGCTTGTGCCTGCTGAGCGGCTTGACAATATACGCATCGGCTTCACATTCGTTGAAAGATTTAAACACAGTCCGGGGATCATCAAGAGCGGTAGTCATGATAACCTTAACCGCCAGATTGGACGGAATCCCCATCTTTTTCTCCAGGGTTCTGATGCACTGCAGAGCCTCCATACCATCAACAACCGGCATCATGATATCCATAAAGATAACGTCGTAAGGCCGCTTGGCTTCATGCGCCAGCACAAAGGAGTCAATTGCCTCCTGGCCGTTTACGGCAATATCGCAGTCGCTTTCCGGAGAAAGCAATTCTTTGAGAATTCTGCGTGATAATAGATGGTCCTCAGCTATCAGACATCTCATAATCCTGTTTCTCCTTATTCATTAAAACTATGGAGCAATGATCTGCAATCTGAATTTGAATGTACTACCGCCACCTGCGGCATGCTCGGCCCATAAATGACCGTTAAGTAAAAGTGAAATCTGCCTGGCAATGGAGAGCCCCAGGCCTACGCCGCCGTAACGACGGGTAAGAGACCCATCGCCCTGTATAAATGGCTCGAAGATCTTCTCTAGCATACCTTCAGCAATACCGATACCACTGTCTGACACGGCAAACTGGACAAAGTCTCCGTCTTTATCTGAATTCTGCCTTACAACATCCAGACTTACAGTGCCGGTATCAGTAAACTTGAGTGCGTTGCCCAGTAAAATTCCAAGCAGGCGCGAAAGCTGCTCCCTGTCAGTCCAGATCTGGTGCGGCACGTTGGCTGATATGTGTAATTCAAGCGCTAGTCCCTTATGATTAAAATCCGGTTGCTGTTCAGCTATCAGCGAATTCAAAAGGCCTTTCAGATCAATAAGATCATAACGTGCTGTTCCGCCACCCGTTCCAATATTCTGATTAAACGACAAAAGCTGGTTGACCATGGCAAGCATTTCGTCTGCAGACTGACGTGCCATAGCCAGATATTCGGCCGGAGCACCAGAAATACCTGCTTCCGACATCAGATCCAGAGCGCCTATGACTCCATTCATGGGGGTACGCATCTCGTGAGAGATTGTTGACATGAAACTGCTCTTGTCGTTAGCGGCCTTAAGAAGCGACGCCCTTGCAAAATCGAGTTCCGCCATGGCCTCTTTTAGTTCAGAAGTTCGTTTGATTACAAGCTGTTCAAGCTCGGCACGATAGTTTTTTTCCATATTCTGCAGCTTGGAATAATTAACCGCCCGATCAACAATCTTACGCAGATGATCAAAATCGAACGGTTTATGCACAAAATCAAATGCCCCGTTTTTGATCGCATTTACTGCCATCTGCAGCTGGGCATGACCGGTCATCAGGATTACCGGCAGATCCGGCCAGGAGTCGTGAACTCTTCCCAGAAAAGTTATGCCATCCTCACCCGGCATCATCACGTCGGTTACGATGGCATTATAAGTCCCCTTTTCCAGCAGATCTTTAGCCTGCATGGCACTTTCAACACAGTCAACCTGATATCCCGATTTACCAAGACAGAGCGCAACCATCCTGCGTATATCGACTTCATCATCAACAACCAGTATGCGGGGTATGGGTAAATCCTGGTCAATCACGGAATCTCCATAAGATGCAACCACTCAGAGCAGTTTTAATTGGCTAAAATACAACTCCAACCCAGTGCTAACAGCCCTTTATTGGAATTTACAGAACTATACCATCTAAAAAAAATTTGTCACGCACGTACGTAAAAAAATCAGCTGTCGATCAATTTTCGTACCCGGCCCAGAAACAGCCCGGGATTGAGTGGCTTGGAGATAAAGTTAATACTGTCCTGAATAATCCCCTTTTTGTTCAGGATATCGGCGGTATAACCACTGGCAAACAAAACTTTTACATCACTCTTATGAGCCTTCAACTTTTCATAAACCTCTTTACCGTTAAGCCCTGGCAATATCACATCCAGCACTACCAGAGAAATTTTATCGGAACCACGCTTAAACAACTCCAGTGCCTCTTCTCCGTCCAGTGAACTTAAGACGAAATAACCGGCCTTTTCAAGGAGACTCTTGTTGATATACAGAACCTCTGGCTCGTCTTCGACCAGCAGGATTGTTTCAGACCCCCCGGGAGCCGAAATGGCAGTATCTAATGATGAGTAGGCGACACTCTGATCACGAAGTGGCAGATAAATATTGAAGGTAGTCCCATTTTTCGGCTCACTCGTGACATTAATCACACCACCATGCTGGCGTATGATGCCGTAAGCCATTGAAAGTCCAAGACCGGTGCCTTTGCCAAATACTTTTGTGGTAAAAAACGGTTCAAATATTCTCTGTTGCGTTGCCTTGTCAATCCCGTCACCAGAATCCGAAACAGATATCAGGGCATAATCACCGACCTGACAATCTTCCAGTCCGGGAAGAGAGCCATCATGGTGAATCTGGGAAACCGTCAGATTGAAAAAACCGCCGTTCGGCATGGCATCTCTGGAGTTAGCCGCCAGGTTCATCAGCACCTGTTCGATCTGTCCGCGATCAATCATAACCATCAATGGATTTTCCGGCAGCTTTGTTGAAAACCCGATGTCTTCACCGATGATTCTGGCCAGGAAATCGTGCATGCTCTTTATAACATATGAAATATCCTCTGATTGCTTGAAGATAGCCTGCTTGCGGCTGAAGGCCAGCAAACTCTGGGTCAGCCTGGCGGCCTTCTCGGCGGAGTCGTTAATCTGGTTGATAAGCGGATCCAGCTGCGGATCGTTGTTTGAATTCATTTTAAGCAGTGTACAGGCACCAATAATAACGGTCAGAATATTATTAAAATCGTGAGCAACTCCACCGGCCAGGGTACCGATTGAATCCATTTTCTGAGAATGACGCAGATGATTTTCAAGGTTTACGAGCAGCTCGGCGTCCTGTTTGCTTTTGGTAATATCCAGACAATATCCGATGTACCCGCAAAAATTACCTTTACTGTCATAGCGAGGGCAGCCGTCATCCTGCAGCCAGCGGTACTGTCCGTCATGACGGCGCAGACGATAATCCATGCTGAATTTTTCGCGTCTGTCAAATGAACCGATGTAGATATCCAGGCAGCGCTGCAGGTCATCTGGATGCACCCCTTCAGCCCACCCGTTACCCATTTCCTGCTCAAGCGTGCGTCCGGTAAATTCGAGCCAGGTTTTGTTGAAGTAGTTGCAGAGTTTATCTGTGCCTGCCGTCCATATCAGGGCTTGGGCAGAGTCAGCCAGGTTCTGGAAATTCTGTTCATGGTCACGGATTGTCGAAACATAATGATTCAGGAGGGTATAGAGGAAAAATGATGTTACAGCTACATATGCAAGCCCGACATATACATCAATTTGAAATCTAAGTTCCTCATTCTTTACTACTGAAGAGATTATCAGGTCGGAAAATGAAATCCAGAGAATGGAAATTACGACAAAGTAGAGAACAGTTTTTTTTGGCATTCTGCTGAGCCAGGCATTGTCGTTCATGGTATTTCCTTTGGTGGCAGGGTGCAGGGGACAGTAAAATCAATAGACCAATTTAACCCTATACCCTATACCCTATACCCTGCCCCCTGCACCCTATACCCTGCCGTTAGTATTTCTCAAACTCGTCATCCAGATGATCAGGACCGGCATTGCCCAGCTGAAGATTCACGCCACCGCCGGATGAGCGCTTGGCCGGAGCCGCTGCACTTTTAGCGTGTGCAATCTGCATCTTCTTGGCTGGTTTGCGGGTAACGGTGGATGATGGACGTCTGAGCTGGTTTCCGATGTTGAAGAAGCTGATCGAATCCTGAAGCTGTTCGGCCTGACTTGACAGCTCTTCCGAGGTGGAAGCCATCTCTTCCGAGGCTGATGCATTCTGCTGTATAACCTGATCAAGCTGCTGGATGGCCTTGTTGATCTGCTCAGCACCGGTATCCTGCTCTTTACTGGAAGCGGTGATTTCCTGGACCAGCTCAGATGTCTTCTGGATATCAGGCACCATCTTGGTCAGCATCTCACCGGCCTGCTCGGCTATTGCCACACTGCGGGTGGAAAGACCGGATATCTCGCCGGCGGCGGATTGGCTACGTTCGGCCAGTTTGCGAACTTCGGAGGCAACAACCGCAAAACCTTTACCATGCTCACCGGCACGGGCGGCTTCGATAGCGGCGTTAAGTGCCAGCAGGTTGGTCTGACGGGCGATCTCTTCGATGATCGAGATCTTGGTGGCAATCTCTTTCATTGCGGCAACCGTCTCAACTACGGCTTTGCCTCCCTCTCTGGCATCCACCGAGCTCTTGATCGAAATTTTCTCAGTCTGCATGGCGTTATCGGTATTCTGTCGGATACTGGAAGCCATCTCCTCCATGCTGGAAGAAACCTCTTCGGCACTTGCGGCCTGCTCGGTGGCACCCTGACTCATCTGCTGGGCGGTGGCAGAAAGCTCCTGACTGCCTGAGGCAACATTATCGGCAGCGGTCATGACTTCACCAACAATGCTGCCAAGCTTGGTCACCATTTCGTTAAGCGCCTGCGCCAGCTGACCAATCTCATCCTTCTGGTTCAGGTCTATTTTCTGAGTAAGGTCGCCGGCTGCAACAGCCTGTGCAAATGCGACTCCCTTACGCAGCGGATTGCTGATAATGTTGGAGATGAAGAAGCCAAAAAGTAAAGCAATGACGACGCCAGCAATACATAGACCGATCATGAGGTTACGTGCATTTTTGGCAACAATCCCGTTTTCTTCATCAGTCATTTTGGCCTGCTTCATCTTGGCTTCCTGAAGCTTGTCAATCTGGTTCTGTAAATCACGGGAGGCTTTGGCACCGGTTGTTTTGATAACCTCGGCACCCTCTGCATTCTTGCCCTGCATAACTAGGGCAATCACCTTATCCAACTCTGCTCCATAGGCCGCACGCAGCGCTTTATAATCGGCAAACAGCTTTTTGCCTTCATCAGTAAGAATTGTTTTTTCAAACGCATCGACTGCCTTATTGTTACCCTCCCTCAACTCCTTGATGCGATTGGCAAATTTCTGTTTTTCCTCCATAGTAGTGGCATCAACCAGATCACGCGAGTTGACGCGCTGACGTTGGAAGGCTGTTGAAATGTCAGCCAGATCACTGATCGGAATGGTGATCTTGTTGTACATTTTGTCACCGTTATCATCGAGTTTTTTGAGTTCGACAATACCAATCACGCCGATTACCAGTGCAATGATCGCTACAACAATAAATGCCGACAAAAGCTTCACACTAATTTTAAGATTGTAGTACCAGTTCATAACCCCTCCGTTTTCTAAGTAGTTTTTGGTATGAATTTATACCGGCAAAGTTTCTATTCAATCCCTTGAACAGCAGCCAACTCAACACCGGAGAAGACTTTGTCAATATCAAGAATCATAACAAAGCGCCCGTCATGCTTACCCATTCCCTTGATGAAATCAGTTTTGAGATGCGTACCGATGTGCGGGGCGGCCTCAATCTGGGAGGGCTCCATCTCGATGACTTCCTGTACACTGTCGGCCAGTGAACCAAGGACGATGTTCTCACCATCCATCGCCACTTCGACAACGATGATGCAGGTGTTAACGGTCTGGGCGGTCTCCTGCATCCCAAACTTCTGGCGCAGGTCGATCACCGGCACTACGCAACCACGCAGATTGATAACACCCAACATGAAATCAGGTACCTGCGGCACCTTGGTAATGCTGGGCATCTCCAGAATCTCCCGAACCCTGGCAACATCGACGGCAAATACTTCGTCGGCCAGCGTAAAGGTCAGATACTGGGTCGTCTGAGTTTCTTCGGACATATTCTGCCTCCCTTTCTGCGTTGATAAAAAATTAATGAATAGGGTGGTTGTATACAATAGGTGTGCCATAGAGACAGGAGCAAGGAAGAAAGGCAGGGTCAAGGGGCGGAAGAAACAGGGTCAAGGGTCAAGGAGAAGCAAGGGTCAAGGAGAAGAGAGAGGCAAGGAGAGAAGCAAAGACTTTGAACTTACTTGACTCTTGACCCTTCAACGACTGTGTCATGGCACAAAAAAATGTGCCATGACACAGTGAAAGTGTGTCATGGCACATTCGTGATACAGAATTTAGCTGGAATGGTTTTTATGTAGATCGAGTTTCTGCTTTTTTCTGCTCTCTTACAAAAGCCAGTTCGATGTCGGATGCCCTGACATCCAGACTGGTCATTGACAGGTAGCGAAGGCCGCCTTCAATGGTGTTTTCAATGATACTGAGCGGCCCGTCTTTCTGTTCCTTGATCTCTTCATTTACTGTACCTATTGATAGAAGGACTCTCTCATATAATGCTGTTTTTGCACTTATTTTAGGATTAGCCACTGCTTCGGTTCTTTTGCGGATGGCTAGGATACGATCGGTCAGCATGGCCCGCTCCTCACGCAGGATCATAATCTCGGTCAATACCTGGGTCTGCCCTGCTTTCTTCTGGTTCTCTACCAGCGCAGCCTGCAGCGACTCCATCTCGGGAGCATCTCTATAGTCAACACCAGCTACAAGCTTTGTTTTAACGGCAGCCGGCGATCCAATCTTCTTGGATTCTATACCGCCCAGAGCGATGCAGGAACCACCTGAAATAGCACCTTTTTCAACTATTATCCGGCCCAGCGTCTTGATGTTACAGTTGTGTATTTCTACTTCAACAATCACATCGCCGGCACATTCGATGACTGAGTCATGGATAAAATGTGCCCGCAGAGTGCCGCCGCAAATAACGCTGCCTTTATCCTGTCCGTCCATGCCGCAGAAGGTGATATCGCCGTCACTGACAATATTGCAGACACCGATGTTTCCACTGACACGGAGACCTTTGGTAGCAGTGACATCAAAGTTATCCAGAATGTCTCCGCGGACATCCACCACACCTTTAAAATTTATTGAGCCGATCTTGAAATTAACATCACCGGCAACAACGTACTCTTCCTCAACTGATATTTCACCGGAGCTCTGACAGAAACGACCGGTGGCTTCTGCAAATAACGTGGACCCGTCATCTCCCATCCGGATGTTTTTACCAATCTTTATTTTAAGGGGCTTGCCGGGCTGAGCGGGTATGGTGGTTCCCATGACGTTCCGGCCGGGAGTGCCCGCTCCTGGAGGAATAATGCGGCCGATCTCTTCTCCGTCCGATACGTTGATAAAGGTCTGGACAATGTACATGTCAATCTGGGTATTTGTCTCATCGCTTTCCTGGATTGCCACAGAGGGCTGAACGGTAAGATTTATATATTCGTCAGCACCGGTGGTCGGCGGCGTGCCTGATGCGATCAGGACATCGGTCTGGGCTATACCTGCCGCTGCTTTAACTATAAAATCGTCAAGAACTTCAGTATTTATCCCTTCTCTGATTTTGTATTGCGCCAGGAATCCATTCAGCTCGGTGCGGGTCATCATGGCGCCCTGCTGATTGGGTACATAACTGCAGCGACATTCCAGACGATTGTCCGGAATCCTGATAAACAGGCTGTAGCCGAGTCTTTTTACTTCAGTTCCCAGAGAGATTCCTGAACCCGTCTGTGCTCCGCCACTCTGCTCAGCCATCGCTACTCCCCTTTGCACTGGACCGCTCATTTTCTAACGACGTTATTGTAAATTATATCGGCACGTTTTGCATTAATTAAAATACCAAATGAATGCTAATACAATAAACGTTCCAAAAGTAATGTGATGGATCGGATTTTGAGATTACTACAAAACTCAGGAATAAATTTGATGGAGGGCGAAGGTGAGTAAAGATGCGGAGCAGATGAATCAAATAACTACTGCAAAGCAGATTCTTCAAGATGTCTGTATAATGTTCTTCGGCTTATACCGAGCAGCTCCGCTGCACGTGATTTGTTGCCGCTGCAGATTTTGAGAGCCTCGGCAAGCGAAAGATTCCCTGCCGGAACCGGTGAGAAAGTTCTTTTATCACCGCTGACCGCATCCAGAAAATCCTGCGGCAGATCCTGCAATATGATACATCCGGATTTACAGAAAAGACAGGCATGTTCAACAATATGCTCCAACTCACGCACGTTGCCGGGCCAGTCATGCCGATGGAGCAGTTCCTTGACATCATCTGAAACATTCTGGATATCTTTGCAGAGCTTGGCATTGAATTTTGTTATGAAATGACTGAGCAGCAGATCAAGATCATCCATGCGCTCGGCCAGCGCCGGCATGACCAGGCGCACGACATTCAATCGATAGTAGAGATCCTGCCTGAAGGCTCCCTGGCTGACCTTTTCAGCAAGATTCTGGTTGGTGGCCGCCACTATTCTCACATCGACCTTAATGGGCGTGGACTCCCCTACCCGCTCAAATTCGCTTTCCTGAAGAACACGCAAGAGCCTCATCTGAATGGTAGGCGAGATATCACCGATCTCGTCAAGAAAAAGTGTGCCGCGGTGCGCCTTCTGAAAGCGGCCGACCTTATCGGCAATCGCTCCGGTAAATGCGCCGCGAACATGGCCGAATAATTCGCTTTCAAGCAGTGACTCAGAAAGCGCCGAACAGTTGACCTTGACAAAAGGTCCCTTCGAACGGACTCCGCAGGTATGCAGAGCCGAAGCCACAAGCTCCTTGCCGGTGCCGCTCTCGCCATTGATCAGCACTGTAGTCGGTACTTCCGCCAGTGCCTCTATCAGCGAATATAAGCGCTGCATGGGCAGTGAAGCCCCGATTATGTCCTGAAATCGTCCGCGCTGCAGCAGTGAGCGCTCTAAATCAACGATGTGTGTTTCATCCCGTATAACCGCAACGGCCCCGCCGATGGTTCCATCCGGCTCAGTAACTGGATTGGCGGTAAAGCTGACGATACGATTTTTCCCTTGCGGCGTACGACATTCAAAGCGCCGCAGTTCCCGGGGAGAATTACTGGAAAGCGTATCCAGAAGTGCAGAACGGCAGGTCCCGCTGCAACCCAGACGGATAGCGGCTGCGTCGACTCCGATCAGGTCATGCCAGTATCCGCATATTCTTTCGGCAGTGGCGTTGAACTGGGCCAGTTTCCCGTCTTTATCAACCATGATGATACTGTCAGAGACCGTTCTGAATATAGCATCCAGATTGGCCTGATGACGTTCCCGGTCCTCATTCATACTCTTTACACTAATGGCATGACGAATGACCGATGTCATGGTTTCATAACGCACGGGCTTGGTAATGTAGTCAAAGGCGCCCAGTCTGAGTGCTGCAGCAGCCGATTCAACTTCCGGGAAACCGGTCATGATGACCACCTGTGTGGCCGGCGATATTGCTTTAATGTCATGAAGCAGATCAATGCCGTTATCTCCGGCAAGCATGATATCAACAACAGCTATATCAAAAGGCCCGGCTTCAAGCTTGGTCATGGCGTCCGCATGGCTGGCGGCCTCATCAATCAGGTAGCCATCCTTCCTCAGGAGCATTCCAAGCGTAAGACGGATGCCATCTTCATCATCTACTATCAGTATGCGGAACCGCTGTGGTGATGTCACCGAGACTAACTCCTTTACTTATTCAGGTACGTAAGCAGTGCGATCTTCAACTGATCGGGCCTGTAAGGTTTCTGTACCGCTGACACATTCGGATCGCTGATAATAACTTCCGGAAGATCTTCAACATTGTAGCCGCTGCAGATTAGAACCGGGAGCGTGGGAAGTATTTTTCTCAGTTTTGTAAATGTCTCCACCCCGCCCATCACCGGCATTATCAGATCCAGCATTATCAGGTTAATTTCACTCCCTCGTTCTTCCAGTATTTCAAGGGCTTCCTGTCCATTTGAAGCGGTAATACAGAGAAATCCCATCGCATTCAAAAGGGCTGAAGCGATGGCCAGCAGAGGAAGTTCGTCATCCACAATCAAAATCGTTCCGCTGCTTTTAAAGTTGTTTGATTGACCTGATTCAGACGCAGCGTCCAGAATCGCCTCACTGTTTGGAATCGGGAGATAAACTTTAAAGGTAGTTCCCACATTTGGCACGCTGGACATCTGCAATGAGCCGCCATGCGATTTAATTATACCAAGAATAGCCGACATGCCAAGTCCACGACCCGCAAATTTTGTGGTGAAAAAAGGTTCGAAAATGCGCTGCTGTGTTTTTTCATCCATACCGCAACCGTCATCTGACACCGTCAGGCAGACATATCTGCCGGGAAGTATTTTGGTGTTAAAATAATCCACCTCACAATTGTCAGATTTTACAGTCTCCGCAGCCAACTTGACGGCAATTGTACCATTATTGTCACCAATAGCCTCAGCGGCGTTAATAATCAGGTTCATGACTACCTGCTGCACCTGTCCGCTGTCACCTATGATCTCAGGAATCGCGTGCGCCAGATCCACTTTGAAAGATACATTCTTTTTGATGGTTGTCTGAAGCATCTTTACATTATCATCCACCAGCACCCACAGGTTGACCCTGGTCATCAATAGCGGACTCTTGCCTGCGTAGGCCAGCATCTGGCGACAGAGTTCGGCGGCGCGGTTGGCAGCACCCGCTATCTGTTCTACATGATCCTTTGCTGTCATGCCTGAATCAAAACCTTCTTTAACCATAAAACAGTGGCCAAGGATTACCGTCAGAATGTTATTGAAATCGTGGGCAATACCACCGGATAAAACTCCCAGACTCTCCAGTTTCTGGACCTGTTGGAACTGCAGTTCGAGTTTGTTGCGATCTTCTTCGGCCTTCTTGCGCTCACTGATATCCACCACAATCCAGATGGAACCTTCGGCCATGTTTTCTGGATTTACCGCCTGTCCAACAAGGTTACACCAGACCGGAGATCCGTCCGTCTTTTTCAAAAGAACATCTTCTGAGAAAACAGAACCGGATTTAATTGTTTCGTAACCACGCTTACCGATGCTTTCGTATGTTTCCCGGTCGGCATATATGCTTGCTGCATCCACATCGGCCTTTAAACCGTCATCAAATCCTAAAATCAAATCAAAACCGGGATTGCTCCAGAGCACTTTTCTTTTGTTGACGAAGCATATTCCGACTGAAGTGGTGTTCAGGATTGTCCTCTGCTCATTCGCCAGTTGCCTGAACTTCTCCTCGCTCTCCCGCAGGGCAATATTTGACTTTTTCCGTGCAATGACCTCTGAAGCAAAGGTTACAAACTGGCTGACAATCAGGACATCATGCTCTGTGTAGGGGGTGGCTTTATTGCCGACTCCGATGATGGAAACAACCCTGTCATTTATAACTACCGGAACCGTAAGCTCTCGGATAACCTGGGCGTGCCCGGGCGGCATCCCCTTGCGTTCCGGAAGACTGGCATAGTCATTGTGGATAACAGGTTCACGGGTATGGAAGCAGTCAACCCATACTCCGGCCTTGCTGATTGGATAGTGACTGCCGTGCGCCTCAGCCGTACACATATTTGCAAGCGTATTTGTAGACCAGGCCTGAAGCGTAAGGTTAAGCTGGTCTTCATCCACAATATGGAAAAAACCGATGCAGCTATCAGTGAGCTGTTCGCAGATATCAACAGTAGCCTGCATAAGTTCATCAATATTACTTTTAATGGAAATATCACGCAGCCTGATACGCTGCTCCATAAGTTCCTGTGTTTTCTTCTGATTGGTTACATCCCGCATGACGTGAACATACTTATTTATATGACCACCATCGTCAAAAATTGGCGAGACAGTAACATCAAAAATCCCGTTAAACCTTTTCTCTCCGACTACTGAAGTATGCACCATGCCATCCTGCAGCATCTCCACAGCAGGACAGCAACACGGGACATCCTGCAGTCCGTGTATCATCTCGTAACATTTACGCCCGACAATATCTGATGCCTGCCTGCCGCAATGATCAGCCATGGCCTTGTTGACTCGTAAAATGGTATGGCTGGTATCGATAACAGAGATCAGATCCGGGACTGCGTCAAAGGTGCGCTCCCAGTCCTTTTTGGCACTGATAACATCATCCGCAGCCTGCTTACGTGACATTCTCAAATCCCAGGCCATAAGCGCGTACCTGATGATTCTGGATATATCATCAAAAACAGCAGGTGACTTGACAATATAATCCTGGGCGCCGATCTTCATAGCCCTGACAGCAGCCTGTTCACTGCCATGGGCGGCCATAATAACAACCGGGCAGGTTTCGTTTACCATTACAACCAGTTCCGTGCCATCGCCGTCTGGCAGGCGATAGTCGGTCAAAACGATATCAGGTCGGTGATTTCCCAGGTAACTCCCGGCTTTATGAAGATTATCGGCAAACTCAAGCCGGTACTCTTCGGCGGCATCCTCAAATGATCGCTGAATCAATTCGACATGGTTCTGATCATCTTCTACGACCAGAATTAACGGTGCTGCAGGATTATCTGTCAGCATGGATTGTTTCCTCGAAAATCTTCATATTGATCACCAGGGATGCTTGCGGCGGGGTTGTTATTGAAGGAGCGTGCAAATCTTTTCCGCAGTCAGCACCATTTCAGTCACGGCACCATCAACCATCCTTTTAAAGGAGGCTTTACCGGACGCCACTTCGTCCTGACCAATGACTACACTGAAGCGCGCCTTGAGCTTGTCAGCCCGCCTCATCTGGCTCTTCAGGCTTTTGCCTTCATAATCCATTTCAACCCGCACCCCGGCTTTAAGCAGGCCACCCATAAGCTTGAATGCGACGTCACGCTCCCCTGCCCCCATTGTGGCGATGAACAGGTCCGGTATTAAAGAAAATTCTTTTTGGCTGAGCAGGAGCGCCACCCGCTCAAGACCCATCGCAAAGCCGATTCCAGGGATTTCCGGGCCGCCAAGCTGAGAAATAAGCCCGTCATAGCGTCCGCCGGCGGCAACCGCCGACTGAGAACCCAGCAGAGATGTGACCATTTCAAAGGTGGTGCGGGTGTAGTAGTCGAGCCCTCTCACCATGCGGGTATTCAGAGCATAGACAGTTCCGGACAAATCAAGATAGCGTCTGACACTGCTGAAATGTTCGTCACAGGCAGTGCAGAGATGCTCCAGCACCGCCGGCGCGCCTTTTGTTGCCTCAATGCAGCCTGGCACCTTGCAGTCCAGTGTCCGGAGCGGGTTGGTGACATAGCGACGCTTGCAGTCTTCGCAGAGACTTTCCAGCCGTCCATCCAGAAAGGTGAGCAATGCCGTGCGATAAGCCGGCCGGCATTCCGGGCAGCCCAGTGAATTTATCTGTAAAGATGGTTCATCAAGCCCTATTTCACGAAAAAAAGCCGACAGCATGTTTAATACCTGGGCATCGGCAAGCGGGTCATGGACGCCGGTTATTTCGGCTCCGATCTGGTGAAACTGCCGGTAACGACCTTTCTGGGGGCGTTCATAACGAAACATCGGCCCTAGATAATAGAGTTTGGAAACCGGATCCTGGGCGTAGAGCTTGTGTTCAATAAGAGCCCGCATAACCCCGGCGGTTCCTTCCGGCCTCAGGGTGACGCTGTTCTCACCTTTGTCGGTAAAGGTGTACATCTCTTTTTCGACGATATCGGTAGCATCCCCGATCGAGCGGCAGAACAGCTCGGTCTTCTCCATAATCGGGACACGGATTTCACTGAAGCCGTTCAATTCAAAAATCCGGCGGGCAGACTTTTCGATATATTGCCAGCGCCCGCTTTCATCAGGCAGTATGTCGTTGAATCCCTTTATTGCTGTGAGTGCCACTAGTCACCTCTTATCTGTTCCAAAAAATCAAAGAGCCGGACCAGTTCAAGTTCGGACTCATCAGTACAATGAAATAAAACCCTCTATCAACGGCTCTAAATATCCAATCAGCTGGTTACTGCTATTCTCTGGATACGGTTTTTACCGGAGGCTTTGCCGGCATACATGGCCTTGTCAGCCATTTCCAGAAGTTCTTCTTTGCTGGAAGTGTCTTCAGGACAGCAGGCGTAGCCGATACTGCAGGTAAGACGGATATTGTAGCCTTCAGCTTTCAAAAACTGGTGTGCCTCGACCTGGCTCCTGATACGCTCGGCAACCATAGTGGCAATCGAGCAGTTGGTTTCGACCAGTATGACCGTGTATTCATCTCCGCCATAGCGGATGACGACATCGACGTCACGCACCGAAAGCTTTAGAAGCGATCCGAACTCACCCAGAACCTGGCTGCCGACCATGTGGCCGTGAGTATCATTGACCAGCTTGAAGGCATCGACATCAATAAACAGAACCGCCAGATGAGACGAGTAATGCTCTACACGCTTCATTTCGCGTTCCAGCGCAACTTCCAGATAACGGTGGTTGAACAGGCCGCTGACATCATCAATGAACAGCATGTCCTGCGCCTGCGAAAATGTTTCGGCATTTTCAAAGGCGTGAGCCGACTGCTCTATCAAGAAAACAATATTCTTCTGGCGGGATGAGATATCAGGCAGTCTGGCGTTCGGATCATTGAAGAGTGCGATAAGTCCGTTATATCCGGAACGCGAGTGAACATGAATCAGACAGGCTTCGCTGAAGCCGTCATCACGCTGCAGCTGGATGACCTCCAGCAGGTGCGGCTCCGGAAATTCATCCGGCAATCCGGAAATAATTTCATCAGCCAGAGAAGTCGCAAGGGTATGAGAGATACCTTTAACTTCTTTGAGTTCAAGCTTGTTATCGAAAAGGAACAGGCCGATGGCCAGACTGACTCCTATTTCCCGGGCTATCGCATCAACCAGGAGATGGTGAACTCTGGCAAAATCAAGACAGCCGGCAATCGCCTGGCTGGACTGAAAAAGACCAAGCATGTTCTTCAGATCCTGATTCTCGTCAAGCAGACGCCGCTGCTGCAGACACTGGGCGACCGAGTGCTTGAATTCAACCGGATCGACCGGCTTGACCAGATAATCACGGGCGCCATGTTTGAGCGCGAAAATGGCCGATTCCATGTTGGCATTACCGGTAACCATAATGACATCAATGGTCGGATCGCTCTCTCTTACGCGCGACAGGATTTCAAGTCCGCTGATATCAGGCATGACAAGATCGGTGATTACAAGGCCGTAATGACTTGTGGCCAGCATTGCCAGGCCTTCATGACCGCCGGAGGCGCAATCAACCTTGTACCCTTCGGCCTTAAGCAGCCCGGAGAACATCTCTCTAAAAAAACGATCGTCTTCAATTAACAGGATTTTATCCATGCTATGGCTACTCGGCGAAAAGTAATGGCGATTCTGAGAATACTTTTACTCTATTATTGCAAACAGTGTCAAACTGCAAAATAAGTCATTTTGGTGTATATGGAGTAGCAACACTCCAACTCGAGCCGTCACTGACCAGTTCAATGGTTCCGTCACGGTCAGTGCGATGAAGTGGAATCTTTCTGGCGGTTAGCAGATCAAGCGTCCTGACAGCCGGAAGCCCGAAACGATTTCCGGCACCGGCAGAAATCAGAGCCAGCTCCGGCCTGACCCTGTCAAGAAACTCTTCAGAAGTGGAAAATCGGCTGCCATGGTGCCCTACCTTCAAAACAGTTGACTTCAGTTCCCGCCCGCCGGACAGCATTCGATTCTCAGCGTCGAAGCCGGCATCCGCAGTGAAAAGCATACTGAAAGAGCCATAACTTAGACGGGATACAAGAGATTCTTCGTTGACATTCTTTTCATCATCATCAGAACTGGAAACGCGGGACGCTTCAGGAGAAAGCACCTTGAACGTAACGCTGTCGGATAAGCGTATTTCATCACCGGCAACCAGTCTGCGGACGGGGATATGCAGCTCTGAAAGAACCGACCTGACATCCTGAGAATATTCAGCTGTCAGACCTTTTTGAGTGCAGAGGAATTCTTTGACATTGAAATGCCTGGCAACAAAAGTGAGACCTCCGACATGATCGGGATGATCATGCGTGGAAATCATCGTGTCGATCCGGCTGACTCCCAGTGCTCCCAGCGCCGGCGCCAGCAGCCTCTGCCCGAAATCGCGCCCGGTGTCATGCAGATAACCACCACCGTCCACCAGTATATTCCTGCCATCCGGGAGTGTCAGCAGTATCGATTCGGACTGACCGACGCTTAAAATGCTGATGTGCAGCCTGCCATCCGGAGCAAGCGGTAGCAACAGATGCGAACCCAGAGCAAAAAGCGGTAAAGCCGCGGCAAATGAGAGGCGATATTTTCTGTTCCGGATAAAGGTTATTGAACAGATGAACATCAGAAAGAAGAACATATCCCACTTTGTAATGCCGTGAAATCGTATAAGTGGAAGGTCGGCAAAAACGGTTATGATCCAGTTTGAGAGCGCTGTCAGCTTGACAGCCGGCCACAACAGGATGTGATTATAGGAAGGGAATAGTGCCAAAAGCGGAAGCACACAGAAGCCGGTCAGTACGGCACCGTAACCAAGCAGAGGAACTATCAGAAAGTTTGTGAGTATGCCGTTCAGTGAAGCCACTTTGAATGAGTACAGCACCGGGATCAGGGTAACGCATGAAGCCGCAGCGGATGCCGCAATAAACTGGATCATGGTGCGGCTATAGGTGGAAGCGACAGCGGTCATTCGCTCCGTCAAAGCAGGCACGGTTAAAATAATTCCCCACAATGAAAGAAATGACAGCTGAAAGGAGAGATCAAAAAGAGTCGGCGGATTACATGCAACCAGAAGAAATGCCGCTAATAGAAGCGTGTTGATCGGATCGCTCTCGCGCTCGGCATACAACGCACATGCAAATGCTGCCAGCATGATGACTGAGCGGGCGGTAGCCGGAGCATTTCCGGTCAGCAGCAGATAGATACACATGGCTGGCACCGCCAGCATAATCACCACTCTGCGGGCATTGCAGCGCAACGTAAGGTACTCGCAGCGGGTGATCAGCCATAACGATATCAGGGTAATGAATGCTGCGATAATGCCGATGTGAAATCCTGAGATCGACAATATATGATTGACGCCAGATCTGGTGTAGGCATCAGCCAGATCCCGTGGAATTCTTTTCTGATCACCAAGAAGAAGTGCCGCAAGCACCGATGAGACCCGGTCGTCTGCAACAGCCATCCTTATGTAATCACCCAGACGGCGGGCAGCCAGGTCAATGGAACGCTGCCATGATTCTTCGGCAGCCGATCTGATCAGGACAATATTTTCCTGAGAAGCAACCCGACCGATTGCAGCTACTTCCTGAAAAGCAAGATATCGTTTGAAATCAAATTCACCCGGCAGTCCCAGACGGCGTGGAACAGACAGGCGGGTTACGAAGCGGATGCGGTCACCACGTGCCAGTGTGATGTCACCTTCGGAAACATACAGTATGAACCTGCCATGCACCGCTTCGGCCCGCCGGTTGTTGTAAATGTTCTCCGCCCGGACGATAATGCTGCTTCCGTCCGGAGAGACCGTCGGACGGGAAGCAACGATGCCTTCTATATTTACAGGCAGATCTGAAGCACGCTGATTAATTGATGCCGGCGAGATATCGGGAGTCAGCCAGGGGGAAAGAGCGTACAAGCCCCAGAGGAAGAAGAAAAGTGCCACACAGGCGGAAAATATGACTCCGTTACGCTGAAAGACACTCAGCAGTAGACAGACAAAACCGGCAGCCAGAATATGGAGCGGACATAAAATACCGGTCTGGACCGAAACAGTCAAGCCGGCGACCATCGACACAAACGGTATCAGCAATGGCCACTGGCTTGTCATATTGTAAAGATTATTTCCGGACTTGATATGCTTGCTGAATCGATTTGAGGAATGTCCCGGCCTCATCAGCCGTGATCAAACGTTCAGGCGGCCCCTTGATTCCGGCCAGCTTGAGAAAATCATCCGGTATCGTACTCTTTTTCCTGAAATCGAGAGTGTCAATACCACCCATGGGGGGCAGCTCGACGGTTATCATGTTATCTCCACCCTCCAGACGGAACAGTCCCAGATCTAACCTGTCCAGATAAGGCCTACCCTTGGCTTCAAATCCGATTTCGTTGACACTGCCCCTGATTTTCTCCCCCAATATGTTGGCAGTAATACCGTAATAGCCGGCATCGGCCGCTTTAACCGGAATCTGGATGCTTGCCCCGCGATAATCAGCCCTGACCCACTCCTTTGAAGTGAATTTCCCCAGATAAGCAATGCCGGTTTTTGCAGCAGCAGCGGGAATTGTTGCCGCTTCGGCAATGGAGAACGATTTCAGGGAAGAATCCTGCGACTCCGGCAGCTGCGCAAACCGGGAAGTCATGGATACTGCGATCTCGGCCAGCCGCCCTGCATTGAGACGCTCTTTGAAGCGCCATCCGACCAACGGCTGTATTGGCGGATGGTCAGCGGCGGCAAAGGAAAATGAGTCGATCGCACCCTCGGGTGGAATTGTTACCTTGATTTCCAGGACACCAGCTTTCAGAACAATTTTCCCGATCTCCATCTCTCGAAAGTTTCCTGACTTGGAATCAACTTTGTAATCCTTTCCGTTCAAATTCCAGACAAATCCATTGCCCTTTATAACAGCCTTGACTGAATACTCGCCCTGGATTGGCAATAAGACCGTGAATGTGGCGTAGGTAGTATCCGAAACACCCAGAAGCCAGCCTTTACCGGTAAATGGCCCAAACAGACTGTATTCGCGTACCGTTACACGGTCGGTTGCCGGATTATAGGCATTCTCGGCTTCATAACGAAAGGTGCGCTTACCACCCAAAATCAGGAGATAATCCCGGTCCGTGCTATCTGCGGGGAGTCCGGGCGCCCAGGAGAAGCTGTCGATCATAAGTTTGGCAAAATCTTTCTGAGTAAATTCCGATTTGGTTTCGGTCGCCTGGCCGGCAGCGCACAAAATAAGAAATATTGCCAGTGTCAATAAAAAGCTGCGGAACATGGTGCCTCCATTTTGCAGAAATGAAAAAGGTTCGGATGTGCAGAACTCTCAAAGTAAATTATCACCGCCTCAATATAACACAGGTGTTGTCGCTTGAAAACATGGCAAATGAGTGGTAGAAGATAGCAGACAGGTTTGCATTCGAATGCTGTTGTGAACTGCCAGCCGGAGTTGCGCAATTTGGCTGAACTGGCGGCAACAGTTCATAGTCACAGGATCTTCACAGGAGTTGTTCCATGACTGATGGGGCTTCATATTTTAAAAGACATATCCTGATTGTTGACGATGAGGAGATGATTCGTGATTTATTGACTTCTGCCCTGTCGCAGGAGGACTACATCTGCCATCAGGCGGCAAACGTAGATGATGCCTTTGCGATTCTGGGAAATCAGACCGTTGATCTTGTGATTTCCGATATAATGATGCCCGGTAGAAGCGGTGTGGAGCTGCTGAGGGATATTAAGAAAGTCGATCCGGATATTGCCGTGCTGATGATCACCGGACTTTCTGATATGAACACGGCGATGGATTGCATCCATCTCGGTGCCGACGATTATATTACCAAACCGTTTGGCATAAACCGTGTGATTCTGACGGTTAAAAACCTGATTGAGCGGCGTAACCTCGCTATCGAGAAAAAGCATTATCAGGTCAGCCTGGAATTCAAGGTCATGGAACAGACGGAAAGAATCCGCCGGACGATGAATGACCTGGCTCACGCCTATGATGATACACTGACGGCTCTGGTCAAGGCACTGGATGCCAGGGAAAAAGAGGTTGGCTCACATTCGGAGCGGGTTATGAGCTACACAACCTTTGTAGGCAAAAAACTTGGAATTGCCGGAAAAGAGCTGGAGGAACTTGCCAAAGGCGCCCTGCTGCATGATATCGGAAAGATCGGCATTTCCGACAACATCCTGCTGAAACCGGGGCAGCTTGACGATAATGAATGGATCGAGATGCGCAAGCATCCGCAGGTAGGTTATGCGATCCTCTCAGAGATCGCATTTCTAAGAGCTCCGGCTGAAATCATCCTGAGTCACCATGAGCGCTATGACGGTACGGGCTATCCGAAGCAGCTCAAGGGGGATCAGATTCCTATCGGTTCCCGAATATTCACACTGGTAGATACGCTGGACGCCATGACGTCCGACCGCCCCTATCGCCGGGCACTTCCCCTGGACGCCGTAACAGCCGAAGTTATCAAGCACCGCGGCACCCAGTTTGATCCGGCCATTGCCGACCTGTTTCTATCAATTTCGCGCAAACAGTGGGAAGAATGTTCGGGCAAACGGTTTATCTGAGAAGCGGAATCAACGTTCAAACCCGTCTTCGTCTCCGTCTTCATAATCATATTCATCAAATCCGTCTTCCCGCTCCTCGCCATCCTCATCCAGCTCTTCGTCAATATACCTTTGTGGCCGACTGACCTCTTCATCGGCAATTTTCTCAAAGCGCGACACCATATCGTGATTGGAACAGTATCTGCCGGATTTAAATCCGCATTGATCGAGGTCACACAAGTCAAAGAGCTTGATTTCACTGCACAGGCGCTGTGGAGGATCATTCAATTTCTGTTCAATTTCTTCCATGGCAATAATCCGGTAACATCAGGAAAATATGTTTGAAACAAGATAGGTCAGCAGACCGTCCAGAACGAACACTGCAAAGAGACTGGTCATAACGGCCCGCGTTGCGGCCTGGGGAATTTCGGTGGCACTGCGCCCGACACCCAGACCATACCAGCAGCAGATGGCTGAAACAAACATGCCGAAAAAAAGACTTTTTGAAAACAGCATGACAACTTCCTTGATGCCCAGCGAAGCAATAATACCTTGGAAAAGCTGGTCATAAGGGATGTGCCACCCAATTGAGGCCACGGCAAAGCTGCCAACAAAGACTGTCAGGACAAAATAGAGCGTCAGGACCATCATGCAGGTGGTAACACCGACTATGCGGGGCATGACGAGATAATTGTCGGTTGTGATGCCGAGCATCTCTATCGAATCTATTTCACCGTTTATTTTCATCGCGCCGAGTTCGGTGGCTATGGCGGTGCCGCTTCTGGCGATTACAATAATTGCAGTCAACAGCGGCGCCAGTTCGCGCAAAACCACCCAGACCAGTATCTTACCGGTCAAAGAGCCGTTATCACCCACTAGGCTCTGGACCTGAGCAATGATTACGGTAGCGATGATCAGCGCTATGAGAACTATTATGCGTGTTGCATCAAGACCGGTGAAATAAAGCTGCCTCAGCAGCACCATGCCGATTGCGGCGTTACCCTTTGTAAAAGTGCGGAAGGCGTTGCGAAACGCCAGCGTCAGCATACTGAAAATATCAATCAGCAGCAATATCCTGATCAGAAACCATCTTCCCAGCACGTTTATCATGGATAGTGGATTTGTTTCAGATATCGTACACAGAACCATCATGAAGCAGTTCTATGCCTTCAATACCCAGGCATTCGATTTCACTGCGAATGATGTCGTAGTACTGCGGTTTGGGATGAGTGATAAGGATGCGCTTAGGTAACGTGTCTATTTTTGCGAGTTCATCCAGCAGCATCGAAGATGTCAAATGCTTTGTAATCAGAGCCAGCGACTCCATATTGTTGGGGAATGACACCTCTACTATCAGAACATCCACGCCCGAGCAGTACTTCCAGATATCTTCAGTCGGCCCGGTATCACCTGTATAGACCAGGGTCTTTCCTCCGGATGTAACACGGAAGCCAACCGCCGGTACTGTGTGATTAACCG
This sequence comes from uncultured Geobacter sp., assembly GCA_964619855.1. Lineage (GTDB taxonomy): Bacteria > Desulfobacterota > Desulfuromonadia > Geobacterales > Pseudopelobacteraceae > JACRCG01. The sequence goes on from CAZUGI010000016.1 coordinate 35,222, forward strand.
GAATGGCTTCTATCGAATAGTTTTTTACAGAGTATTCCTTTAATGGTTCAATCGTAACATACGATATTACCGGATGTTCCTCTGAAGGAAGTTTCGTGAAGTCCGGCCAGATGACTCCGTTGAACATATGATCCCGCAGGGCGGAGATGACAGCACTGCTGCTGTGAACCGTAACAGTGTGCTTCAGGTTCTTCATGATAATATTGTCTGCCAGGGCCGGCACGCTTCGTATATGATCGAGGTGCGAATGAGTGATAAAAATATCACGGATCTTCCACTGCTCCTCTTCGCTCAATACAGATCCGATAGTTCCGGCATCCAAAAGCAATTGTCCGTCTATCAAAAAAGCGGGCGGACGGAAATCGGGAAATTCAGCGCCGGCGCTTCCCAGAATCTGTAACCTCATATGCCCCCTCCTGACGTTTAAAACTTCGGATATTCAAAATATTTCCGGATATTATCAGCACTGGTATTTAAGTCAAGCCGTAGACTTGATATTTGAAAATTATTTGACAACAAACAACCCCCGTACGACCTGAATCGGTACGGGGGTTGTCTATACTAATAAAAAACGTTGCCGGTAAAGCTATATCTATTTGTAATCCGGCATTTCATCGAACTGCAGGTATTTATAGATTTTATTCTTGTTGGGCTCGATCTTCTCTTTGTAGATCTTGAGGAATTCAGCCGGCTTGGGCAGTCTTCCGAGCAGTGCCGCCACCGCACCCAGTTCGGCCGAACCGAGGTAAACTTTGGCGCCGTTACCGATACGGTCATCGAAATTGCGGGTCGAGGTTGAGTACATATTGACTCCGTCCGGAACGCGGGCCTGATTGCCCATGCAGAGCGAGCATCCGGCGATTTCGATGCGGGCACCGAAGGCGCTGTAAACTGCAAAATAGGCCT
>CAZUGI010000017.1:0-35334 GCA_964619855.1 uncultured Geobacter sp.
CTGCTGATTGCCGGCCGACGAGGTGAACCAACGGCCGGCCTCCTGTTCTAGGCGAATACGCACAATCTGTACTTTACCCGCTTTCTTTTTCAACTCCTCGCGTAGTACCGCTTTGAAGAGCGGCCTCAGAACCCGCTGGTGACCCTGCATCTTCAGCAGGGCCGGCCTGACGAATTCTTCGAATGTAATCATGGTGGAGACCGGATTGCCGGGCAGTGAAAACACCGGCGTTGTTCCATGCAGAGCAAATGCGGTAGGGCCGCCCGGCTTGATCCCTATTTTCCAGAACAGCTGCCTGGCGCCCAGTTCATCAAGGACATCGCGGACAAAATCACAATCACCGGCTGAAACACCTGCCGAGGTGATCAGAACATCCGCCCGCAGTCCTTCACTCAGCTTGACACGGTGGCTCTCCAGATCATCCCGGGCGATGCCGATAATCCAGGGGATGCCCCCCGATTCCCGGACAGCAGCGGCCAGCGAAAGAGTATTGCTGTTGATGATCTCGCCCGCCCCCGGCGTCCGGCCCAGTTCAACCAGCTCATCTCCGGTGGAGAGTATTGCAACGACCGGCCGCCGGAAAACCGGAACCAGTGCCATTCCGAAGGTCGCCAGCATGTTCACTTCCGGCGGACGAATCAGGGTTCCGACCCGGGCAAATGTCAAACCGGATGCAACGTCCTCCCCTCTGAAACGGATGTGTTGCCCTTTAATTACCGCTTCATTCAGGGTGACCAGCTGCTGCCCATCATCGGTCTCTTCGACCGGCACAACCGCATCACATCCGGCCGGAGTCGGAGCGCCGGTCATTATCCTTATTGCACAACCCGACTCGACCGTAACTCCTTCCGCCTTCGCTCCGGCCGGCAGAAATCCACTTACCACCAAGGAGCAGGGAATCTGCCTGCAATCTTCAAAGCGAACAGCATAGCCATCCATGGCTGAATTATCCCAGAGCGGAATATCCCAGGGGGCAGCTATATCCTCGGCCAGCACCCGCCCGGAAGCTTCCAAAAGATGTATCCGCTCGACGCCGCACTCCCTGACACTGGATAGTATAATTTGCCGGGCCTCTTCAAATGAAACCATAACTTCCTCCACGATAATGTCGGGACAGAATAGCCGGAACATCGCTAAAACACAATATGATTGCCAAGTTTCTGCGCTTGGGTATAATGCCGGACAAGAAAAATACGGGGGACGACGGCATGAAACTGTCACTGGAAGTAAAAGTCGGCCTGTTCTTTATTTCTAGTCTGCTGCTGCTCGGCAGCATGCTTGAAATCGGCAGCAAGTGGAAGGTCTTCGATAGCGGAATTCCGTACAAGGTATTTCTGGCCTCATCGACCGGCCTGAAAGTCGGCGATACCGTCAAACTGGCAGGTGTCGAAGTCGGTACCATATCAAAGATTTCTGTTCTGGAAGACAAGGTGCAGGTTGATTTTTCGGTCAAGCCCGGCACAAGGATCAAGCAGGATTCGGTGGCCGGTATCCGTATGGCCAGCATGCTGGGAGGTCAGTTTCTGGGGCTCTCCTTCGGATCGCCCGGCAGCCCCGATCTGGCGGCAGGCGGGACGGTCAAGAATGCCGACTCCGCCGGAATGGACGCTATCATCGACAGTGTCGGCGGTCTGACCAAGGATGCCAAACAGCTTATCGTCGACCTTAATCGCAACCAGAACGAGGTCATGGGTAAAATTTCAGCCATACTTGATGAGAACCGGTCTGCCGTGCACAACTCTCTGACAGGACTGGCCAGCGTAACCAGCAAACTGGATCGCGGAGATGGTTCTTTGGGCCTGCTGCTGAACGACAAGACCCTGTATCATAATGTTAACGCCCTGTCCGGAAGCTTAAAGCAGGTCAGCGCCAAGTTGGAGCGCGGAGAGGGAACCCTGGGCAAGCTGTTGAACGAGGATGAGCTGTATAATCATGCCTTTGCCGCAGTCAAAGGTATGGATGAAAGCATGAAAAATTTCACCGAGATCGCCCAGCGCATCAACAAAGGTGAAGGCACAGCCGGGAAACTGGTCAATGATCCTGCGCTCTACAACGAACTGCGCGAGACGGTGGTAAACCTGAAGGAGATCACCCGCAAGATCAACAGCGGAGAAGGCACGATCGGCAAAATGGTCAATGAGGACAAACTCTACCGTGATGCCCTCTCGACCCTCAAGAAAACCGAGAAAGCCATGGAAGGCCTGCAGGACACCGGGCCGATCTCGGTGATCGGCAGTGTGGTGGGGACGCTTTTCTAGTCCTTGAAAGACATGTAGGTACTGGCCGGGATTTCGCTCCGATGAAATTAATCGTGCGTTTCAGAGTTGTAATGATGGCAATCAGATGTATGCTGAAAGCTTATTCGAGCATCTGAATCGTCACCGAGGCCCTGCATGAATAATTTGAAAAACAGACCCTTAGCGATAACTCTACTTACAGCAGGCCTTCTCTCACTTCTTGGCTATCTGGCCAACATGCCAGCCCTGCCGATTGCTTTCAGTGTGTCGTTCATTTTCGGCAGCATCTTCAGCATTATCGCTCTCCGTCTCCTGGGGCCGTGGTGGGGAATCGCCGTGGCTCTCATAGCTTCAAGCTATACCATAGTTCTCTGGAACCACCCCTACGCCTTAATTATTTTCACTGCCGAAGCGGCCTGGATCGGCTGGGCATTGAAACGTGGCAGAAACAACATTCTTCTGATTGACTGCCTCTACTGGCTGGTTCTGGGCATGCCTCTTGTAGCTCTGTTCTACGGCGGAGTTATGCAACTGGGTGTTCAGAGTACCATTATTGTTGCCCTCAAACAGGGCCTGAACGGTATTCTAAATGCTATGGTCGCGGCAATTCTACTGTCACACACGCCGCTTGGGCGCTGGCAGCCTGCATCTGATCGTCAGGCTCTGCCTTATTCTACAGGGATATTTCATCTGGTATCTGCCTCCTTGATGCTTCCGGCCCTGTGCCTCCTGCTGTTAGTCAGCCATCAGCAGGTCACGGATAAGCAGAAGGAAATTGTGAGGGAAATAAGCTCGGAAGCGAATGAAGTTGAGGCGCTGGTGTCCCGATGGATATCCAGTCACTTAAACGCGGCCCGGACGATTGCAGCACTGGGATCAAAACATCCACTGACACCATCATCCCGCCTGCAGGAAGAGCTTCAGCAGGTTGGATCTTTGTTTCCTGATTTCCATAACATCTTTCTCGGTAATCATCTGGCAACCACTGTGGCTTTCCATCCGGCGGTAAACGAGCGTGGCGAGTCAACCATCGGGATCAGTTTTACCGATCGGTCATGGTTTAAGCAGTTGAACGGCACCCTGCAGCCGGTCGTTTCGGAAGTATTCATGGGGCGGGGCGGTGTCTTTGCCCCCATCTTCTCCATCAGTGTTCCGGTAGTCAAGAATGGAAAACTGAGTCATTTCGGGCTCGGCGCCATAAATCTAGACCGGATGCAGGCACTTGTAAAGCGCTCTGGCGACCGGAAGGATCTTGTTTATACAATTGTTGACCAATTTGGATCAGTAGTCATAAGCAGCGACCCTTCCAGAAAACCGCTCGATAAATTTCAGGTAAAGGACGTGACTTACAAGGAAATCGAGTCTGGTGTCATGCTGCGAGTACCAGGCAACAGAAAGAACATCAGTGTCATGCAGTCCTGGAAGGGTGCCTCCTATATCACCAAATTGCCTGTTCGCGGAACACAGTGGGTACTACAAGTTGAATATCCGGTTGCCCCGATCCAGAACTATTTTTACAACTCGGCAATCAGGAGTCTGGGAATTGTTTCGGGCTTGTTTGCATTAATGATTACCATAGCCTTCTATGTCAGCAGGCGACTTACTCAGCCGCTGAAAGAGCTTGCACTTGTGTCAAAGGGAATTCCGGAACGGGTTGATAGGAACGAAATGCTTTTATGGCCGGCTACGCCCATTCTGGAAATAACAGAATTGACAGAAAATTTCAGCAGGACCGCAGAGGCACTTAAGGCTCAAATTTCCGAGGTCCGTGAGGCCAATCTCAATCTCGAAACCAGAGTAGAGGATCGAACAAAACAGCTCGCTGATATCTCACACGAACTCGGTATTCTCCTTGAGAATGCTCCCATAGGAATTGCAAAAATCATTGACAGGAAACAGATATGGCTTAATCGCAGACTCGAAGAGCTGTTCTTGTATTCAAAGGAGGAAATGATAGGCCAGACAACCAGAATGCTCTATCCTTCGGGTGAGGCATTCGAAAAACTAGGAAATGAGTCTTTTAAAGTTCTGGCACAGGGGGCGGCCTACGAGACTGTTCAGGAGATGGTCAGAAAGGACGGTGCTCACATCTTTGTACGGTTCATAGGTAAGGCAATTGATCCGACCAATATGTCAAAAGGCTCGCTCTGGCTGTCTGAGGATATTACCGCACAGAAAGAAGTTAAAGAGGAGTTGCTCCAGAGCAAGATGAATTTAGCCAATGCGCAGTCAATTTCTCATGTTGGAAGTTGGCGGGTAGTTTATGGCGAGTCCGGAGAACAGTGGTCTGGATCTGAAGAATTGTATCGCATTTACGGTTATCCATCCGGGATGCCTCTTACAATGCAAACCGGAGTAGATCGTATGCATCCGGATGATATCGAACCGGTTAATACCGCATGGATTAATGCCATGCGTGGGACCGGCCCTTATGAATGGGAGCATAGGATCATCGTCGATGGCCAAATCAAATGGATCACAGTCCGCGTAACCTTTCTATTTAACGAAGATAACATGTTGTTAGAGGCTTCTGGAGTCTGTCAGGATATTACTGAACGAAAACATCTTGAAGAGAATTTGCTCAGGAGTATGAACCGACTTAAAAGCATTATCCAAGCTTCTCCTGTCCCTTATGCCATGAATGACGATCAGATGAACGTAACTATGCTTAATCCGGCCTTCATAAAGACTTTCGGGTACACAATAGAAGACATACCTTCCGTGGAAAGCTGGTGGATTAATGCCTATCCTGATCCGGCATACCGGAAATTCATCATAGATGCCTGGAATATGAGGCTGGAGAGGGCAAAACAGACTCATTCTGATTTTGAACCGTTAGAAGCAAGGATCCGGTGTAAAGATGATACCATAAGAAATATAATGGCCAGTGCAGCCTCACTTGGTGACGATTTTGCCGGAGAGCATCTTGTTATTCTCTATGACATTACCGAACGTAAAAAAATTGAAGAGGATCTAAGAAATACAAGCCTGTTCCTCGACAACATAATAAACAAAAGCCCTGTTAATATGTGGATTTCTGACGAAAAAGGCACCCTCATTCAGGCCAATCAGGCTTTACTGACTCAGCTGCATGTCACTGATGATGAAATAGTCGGCAAATATAATATCTTTGAAGATCCAATTATTGCTGAGCAGGGTTTTTTACCTCAAGTCCAGAGTGTTTTTGAGAACGGAACCACTGAACGTTTTACCATTGTTTACGATACGTCCCGGATCAGTAAGTTGATTCTTAAAAACGCAACACGTGCTACGCTTGCAGTAACCATTTCACCCATATTGAACCAGAAGGGGATTGTTACCAACGCGGTAATCCAGCACCTGGATATCAGCGAGTTAAAAGAGATGGAGGAGACCCTCAAAGCAGCCAAAAATGATGCCGAAGCAGCCAACCGGGCCAAGAGTGAATTTCTGGCCAACATGAGCCACGAGATCCGCACTCCCATGAACGGTGTCATTGGTATGGCCCAGCTTCTGGAATATACCAGCCTTACTCAGCAGCAGCGGGAATATGTCGACGCACTTAAAGAATCCGGTAAAAACCTGCTTTCGCTGATCAATGACATTCTCGACCTTTCCAAGATAGAAGCCGGTAAAATAATAATCGAGCCGGCTGAATTCAGCCTCCAGCACTGTGTACATAATGTAACCCTGACACAAAAGGCGGCACTCTACGAAAAGAAGCTTTCACTCAAAGTGGATATCGCCGGAGATGTCCCTGAAACTCTTATCGGGGATTCGCTGAGGATCAAGCAGATTCTGCTTAATCTGATAGGTAACGCTATCAAATTTACGTCTCAGGGAAGCATTTCCATATCTGCTCAGGTCGTATTAAGACAAGCAGACCTCGTGCTGCTTGAGCTTGCAGTTCAGGACAGCGGCATCGGTATCCCCGCCGAAGCACTGGATGAAATATTCAAGCCCTTCACCCAGGAAGACGGTTCCACCACCCGCAAGTATGGGGGGACCGGTCTCGGCCTGACAATCAGCCGCCGCATGGCTGAACTGATGGGAGGGAGCATCTCGGTGGAAAGCTCTCCCAATGTCGGCAGCACGTTCATACTTACTCTTCCCCTCAAGGTTCCGGAAAAGAGCAGAATATTAAACAAAGAGATACATAATTCGAGGCAAAAATGGGATGGACCACCGCTGCGAATACTCTTTGTTGAAGATAACCCGATCAACATCACCTTCGGTATGTCATTGCTCAAAATGCTCGGGCATGATGTTGTGTCCGCAGTTAATGGACAGGAATGCCTGTTGGCATTGGAAACCGGCCGGTTCGATATTGTGCTGATGGATGTACAGATGCCCGCCATGAACGGTGAGGAGGCACTGCTTGAAATCCGTAGAAAAGAGAGTGGGACAGGAGTTCACCTGCCGATTATCGCCCTGACCGCCTACGCTTTACGTGGAGATAAAGAGCATTTTATCGAGAGCGGTTTTGACGGATATTTATCAAAACCGATGATAATTGAAGAACTGATCGAAGAGATAAAGAGAGTAATCGGCGCTACCGCCAGGGAGAGTGGTCGTGAATAAGAGGGCTAGAATTCTTATTGTGGATGACGATGTTATCAACATCAGAGTTTTGGAGGAGGCGCTCAATCAGGAGTATGAAACCTGCAGTGCTGGCAGTGGATACAATGCTCTGCGTCAGGTCAAGGAGATGCATCCTGATCTGATCCTGCTGGATGTTATGATGCCGGATTTGAGCGGTTTCGATGTCTGTAAAATTTTAAAATCAGAAGCAACATTTGCGGATATACCAATTATATTCCTGACTGCAATGGATACCATGGCCGGAGAGATCGAGGGGCTTGAACTTGGAGGACTCGACTATCTTGCAAAACCTTTCAATATGGATCTGCTTAAACTGAGGGTGCGCAATCATATTGCCTTGAAGGAACGCAGCGATCTGGTTAAGGAGCAGCGGGACCTGCTCCAACGCCAGAAAGAAGAACTTGAGGAAGCTCTCGCACGCGTCAAGCAACTGGAAGGCATCATCCCGATATGCTCCTACTGCAAGAAAATCAGAGATGATCAGAACAGCTGGCTAAAATTGGAGACATACATATCAAAACATTCAGACGCAAAGTTCAGTCATGGAGCCTGCCCTGATTGCGTAGAAGAACAGATGAAAATTATTAAAGGCTTACGCTGACTTTACCAGGACCTATTCAAAAGGGCATTCCAAATCAATTGGAGTATGTTCTTCGAATGTATCCTTCAATTTCTCCCTGATCTCGACAAACGTGTTGATGTCACCGAAAAACAAATCCAGCAGGTTCGGATCGAATATGACACTGCGCCCCTCCTCCATGATGCTGATTGTCTTGTCCAGCGGAAAGGCCTTCTTGTATGGGCGGTCAGAGCTTAGTGCGTCAAATACGTCGACAATTGACACGACTCTTGCGAATATGTGGATATCTTCTCCACTGAGCCCGGCTGGATAGCCAGTGCCATCCCATTTCTCATGGTGCTGCAAGGCAATTACGGCACCGGCACTCAAAAGTTGATACTGGCCTGCATCAGACAGAATCTCTCCGCCAATGGTAGTATGCCGCTTCATGGTTTCAAATTCTTCAAATTCCAGCTTTCCCGGTTTCAGGAGGATCACATCCGGAATCCCTATTTTACCGACATCATGCAGTGGTGAAGATTTGCGCAGCACTTCACACTGATCCTCGCTGAAGCCTGCAAGAAAGCCCAGGTGTTTCGACAACTCACTGATCCTGCGCGTATGCATGCCGGTTTCCTTGTCACGGAATTCAGCTGCACGGCCCAGGCGGAGTGATATCTCATATTCAGCTTCCTTTGAAAGCTCGAGTGCCTTCTGCAGGGCGGCAGTCTTCTTAACAACTTCCGCCTCCAGAATGCTGTTCATATCTTTTGCCAGATCCGAAAGTTTCTTGCTCCGGACATGATTCATGACTCGCAGACGCAGTTCCTCTGGATTATAAGGCTTGGCGATGAAATCGTTGGCGCCTAGGGCCAGTGTGCGGGTTACTTCGTTTGCGCCTGCCGTTACAACGATTACCGGTACATCCCGCCACGGGAAACTCTGCTTGATCCGTTTGATCGATTCGTAGCCATCCATGACCGGCATTTCCAGATCCAGCAGGATGACATCAATATTAGGCTCAAGATCCAGCACGTCCAGGGCCTGCTGTCCATTTTCGGCCTTGAGAATCCTGCAATCCAGCTCCGTCAGCATGACCTCAAGCATCTCGAGATTCATGCCGTCATCGTCAACAGCAAGTATCGTTACTTCATCAAACATTGTTCAGTCTCCGGCTGTTTGATTAGTTCAAGTTTGTACAGAATTTTACGCAGCTTGTCCGGATTCACCGGTTTTACAATATGCGCGGATGAACTGGCTGCCAGATAAGCCTGGATTACATCATGTGGAGTGTTTAAGGATGAAATGACAATAATAGTAACTCCACTGTTTACAGCCAGGCCCGCGCCTTTCTCGATTAGCCGCATCTCCTTCGCTGCAGCGTGACCGTCCATCTCGGGCATTACAATATCCAGAATTACCAGATCATAGCGGTTGCCAGCTTCAAACGCTTTGCGGAACATGGCCACGGCCTTTAAGCCGTTTTCAGCCATGTCGCAGCAGGCTATATTCTCCAGATAATGAGCGATAAGCTCTCGTTCCAGTTCATCGTCATCTACAACCAGACATCTCAGCATATTCCCACCTCTTTGTCTCATTGAGCTTGCGCTGCATATACTGAAGCAGCAACAACCTTAATAAACGCCACGTGCTCCTGCCGTAATGTGTCCAATCGCTGTGGAGCTTTCGTGAGATCGCCCTCTTTGGCCTCTTTTTCAATCAGTCTGGCGGTCTCCTGTATTCGCAGGGCAGCAATATTGCCTGCTGAGCCCTTTATGGCATGAGCGTGTCGCCGCACTTTTTCAGAATCCTTAGCCGACAAGGCGGCTGCCAGCCCATCCATTTCTGATAATAACCCTTTAGAAAAGAGCTCAACAAAGCGCGGAATCATTTCGGCTCTTCCTCCCAGACGCTCCAACAACTCGCCTTGGGCAAAATCAACTACATCGGTTGGATCATCCGGCGCTGGTGCCGGGATAGGACGCGCTGAAGCTTCCTCTCTCAACTCCTCAGCGGATTCAATCTGGCAGGTGCACAGTTTATTCAGCAGTTGTAAGAGCTGCTCCTTTTTTATCGGCTTGATTACATAATCGTTCATCCCCGCATAAAGACAGATCTGGCGGTCTTCCGCCCCCGCAAAAGCGGTCATGGCTACGATCGGCACTGACACGTTCACACCTAATGATTGCTCGTACTCCCGGATAGACCGAGTCGCCTGCAAACCGTCCATCTCCGGCATCTGGATATCCATCAGCACAATATCAAACCGCTTCGATTTATATGTATCAAGCGCCTTTTGTCCATCCTCCGCACATGTGATCCGATGACCATACGGTTCCAAAATAGCCTGCACCAGAGCCCGGTTTATTTCCACATCATCAGCAATAAGAATATCCAGCGGAGCCTGAGGGAGTTGGCTTGAAACCAAAGCGGTCTCTTCATTTGTTAACTGTAGCTCTTCATTTCCCAACTGGAATTTGGCTGTAAATTGAAAACAGCTCCCGCTTCCCAATTGACTCTCCACCCAAATCGTTCCATCCATCAACTCCACCAGTTTTTTGCAGATAGCCAGACCCAACCCGGTTCCGCCGAATTTTCTCGTGGTGGAACCATCCGCCTGTTCAAACTGGTTAAAGATGCGCTGACAGGCTTTCTCCGCAATGCCTATACCAGTATCGGCTACCCGGAAATGAAGAATGATATCGTCCATCTCCAGTGAGGCAAGGCCGATTTCAATAGTGATCTGCCCCTGCTGGCAGAACTTGATCGCATTCCCCACCAGGTTGGTTAATACCTGCCGCAATCGCCCCTGATCCCCGATCAGGCAGGCCGGCACAATCGAGTCAATTTTGATGCGTACTTTAAGGCCCTTTTCCTCGGCCCGTACCCGCAGCACATTCAGACATCGCTCCAACTCATCCTTGAGACTGAACGGGTTTTGCTCCAGAGTAAATTTACCGGCCTCTATTTTGGAGAAGTCCAGAATGTCGTTGATAATAAGCATCAGGCTGTCGGCGGAATCCTTGATGGCCCGCAGATAACGCTTTTCTTTCTGGGGTGACAGCCCCCCCTGCAGCATTAATTCGGTCATCCCCATCACCCCGTTCATGGGGGTGCGGATTTCATGGCTCATGTTGGCAAGAAAATCGCTTTTTGCTTGGTTGGCGGCTTCAGCCTGCAGGCGGGCTTCTTCCAGATCCCGTGTCCTCATTTCCACTCGTTCTTCAAGGTGCTGCGAATGATCACGCAGCATACCGTACAAAGTAGTGCTCTCAAGGGCATAGGCACATGTGTAAAGCACAATCGAAAGAGCATTGAGCGACGCAACATCCAGTACGGCTGAACTGCCTTGTAGCGTACCGACGAACATGCCCCGGATACGGGACTGAGTGGCCACAACCTGCAAAAGCAGCGTTTCTCCTGCATCTGTCGGTACAAGTACGGCCTGGTTACGATTGATTACCCACGCAAAAGTGCCATCCATCATGCGTGTCTCAACCAGAGCCACAAGGGTGCTATGCGCTACCGGTGGATCAGCCAGCAGCATTTCAAAGCTCCCATCAGGCTGGCAATCGAGAAAACCCATTGATTGAAACGAAAAAAGACGCCGAAGTTGGCTTACAGTTGCCCTGTAAATCTCTTCTCCATCTTTGGATCGACTCAGGTCAGCCTGAAATTCACTGCTGGAGGCAAGCATTTCCAGTATTGTTATGAAGCGCTGATTGGACTCCTCAAGATAGCTGACGCGCTCCTGGAGATACTCCAGTGATTGAGACAACTCCCGGTCAGCCATCCGGCCCTCCCGTCAAAATGGCAAAAGTCTCTGCTATCTGGGCCTCTGACTGCTTCATAACAGTGCCCAGCATCTGGGTAGAAAGACCCAGCCGCTCCCAGGCACGCTCATCAAGCGGCGGCACTCCGCATTCAGCACCCTGTCCCAGTTCCATGGCCTGGCAGATTATATCAGCCAGATGTATCAGCGCCGTTTCAAGCTGAAACTGCTCGGCAGATCCGGGATTGTGATGGCAGGCTACCGGCTCGGAAATGCTGGCCGGAATTTTCCATTTTTTGAGTAGCGCCCCGCCCAGCTCCGCATGATCGAATCCAAGACGCTCCCGCTCCAGTTCCAGATACAACCGACCGGTATCCCGCTGTGCCTCCAGAAACTCCCTGCTCACCTCAGGCCGGGCTGTGGCCAGCACTACCTGCCCGACATCATGAAGCATTCCGGCGACAAAAAGCCTTTCCACATTTGATTCGCGCCGGCAGACTGCCAGACTGCGGGCAATGATCCCGCAGGCGATACAGTGCCGCCAGAAGGAGGTCATATTTAACAGCTCTTCCGAAATACCCTTAAAGACACCCATGACGGAGGCCGCCAGCGCAAGATCCCGCAATTGCTGAGTCCCGATTATGGTGGCCGCCTTTGTGATGGTTTCAACTCTGGCGTAACAACCGAACATAGGGCTGTTGGCCAGTCGCAACAACCGCGCAGTAAGCCCTTGGTCTTCGGTGATAATCCTGGATATGTCATCAATTGAGCTGCGAGGGTGATTGATCGCCTCATTCAGGCGCTCGTAGAACATTGGAAGAGAATAAATCGTGCGGGTCTCATCGACTAAACGCTCGAGGGTGGTGGCCTGGAAGTCAGACAATGCCATCATTAACCTTCTTTAGCGCAGCAAGACGCATCAGTTCGATAATGGCAGGATGACTCTTGTCTGTATGCCTAAAGAGGGTCGCAAGTGCCTGTTCGGCAATCGCAAGTTTCAGAGGATCGACATCCGCAGGTGCCTGGTCCGTGCTGTCTTCACTGCCCATCCCGGTAATATCTGCTTCCAGGACACCCCAGGTTCTGAAGATAACAAGATGTTTGTGTGTCAGCTCTGATCCGGCTCCCAGAAGCAGACGCCCGGATCGGTCACGGACATCGTCCGACAGCACCATGCCGGTTTCAATATTTTCTATGGCAACCTTTCCCACCCCGCCCCCCGGTCGAACCAGTTCGTCATGTTTTCAACATCATCCGTCTCTACTCGTGCACGTGCTGCACGGGGGTCTGCTCTTCCAGTGGGTATTTCTAAATCAACTGGTATTTTTCCAACAAAGCCCTCAGCTGCCCTCGCAGAAACGGCTTAACAATGTAGTCATCACAATCATTATCCAAAAGAGCACAGGTCATATCACCGGGCGTATCGCTCGCCGAGATCATGAATATCTTCGTGCGAAGGCAATTCAAAATAGGGAGCGCCTTTTCCTTGTCGCGAATTTTCCGAACAAGTTCATGGCCATCCATCTCCGGCATTTCAATATCAGAACAGATCAAGTCATAAGGCTTGCCCTCCACGACCGCTTTTTCAAACATGTCATATGCGATTATGCCATTCTGGGCACCGTCGCACTGTGCAAATTCAGACAGAAAACCTTGAAGAATTGCCAGACTCAGCCGATCGTCTTCTGCTATCAGAAATCTTTTCATACGCAATCCTTACCTTTACACTTATAACCTGAAACGCCCGACCAATCGCTGCAGCTCCTCGGCATTACCATTCAGTTGAGCTGCTGCTGCCGCTGTCTCGCTGGCTCCGCGGGCCGTCTGATGTACGACCTCTGTCACCTGTTGCACGTTCATCGTAATCTCGCTTGTAGTTGCAGTCTGCTCTTCGGCGGCGGTTGCAATCTGGTTGATCTGCATGGTCACTTCGCTTATCTGTTGCAAAATCATGCTGAGGGCCTTGCCTGACTGCTGAGAAGACATGGCCCCTTTTTCAACTTCAACCACCCCTTCCTCCATAACACGAACTGCAGCTTTTGTTTCCGACTGAATCCCCTTTATCATCTCCCCGATTTCGCGTGTCGCCCTCGACGTACGTTCAGCCAGCGCCCTTACTTCATCTGCTACAACAGCAAAACCTCTTCCCTGCTCGCCGGCCCGTGCAGCTTCAATAGCGGCATTCAGCGCCAGCAGGTTGGTCTGGTCGGCAATGTCTTCTATTGTTCCTATGATCTGTCCAATCTGCTCGGAACGGGCACCCAGATTTTCAACAGTCAAGGCGCTATTCTTGACCCGCTCGGCTATCTTTACCATTCCGGCAATGGTCTCCTGGACCACTGAACCGCCGTGCGTGGCCGAGTCACTGCTCTGACGTGAAGTTTCCGCTGCCATGGAGCAGTTCTGGGCAATATCTCCCGACGTTGCGGCCATTTCTTCACTTGCGGTCGCTACTGTACTGGTCTGCGAGGCAACTTCTTCTGCAGCAGTTGCGATTTGTTCAGCTGTTGATCTTAACTGATTTGAAGCCGATGCAATCTGGCCGGATGTTTCTGCGACCCTGCTGATCAGATCTCTGAGGCTTTCAACCATTATTCGAGAGGAGTCTGCCAACTGGCCAATCTCATCGCGACTTGATGATATAATTGCTACAGTCAAATCGCCATTAGCCAGCTTTTTGTTCGCCTCTACAAGAACAGAAACAGGCTTGGTAATGCTTCTGACAATCAGGACAGCCATAACTGCAGCCAGAGCCGCGGAAAGAAGAACCAGCACTATTATGATTTTTTTGCTGACCGTTGTGTATTGATCAACATCTGCACCAAGCTTCTCAACCTGCTTTGATTGAAAATCAATCAATTTGTCAAGAAGCTCAAAATAATTCGTCTGCGATTTTCTTACGGTGGTAAGCAGCTCATTACGGGCTTTTTCCTTCTCCCCGGCTTCTATCAGCTTGATGACGTTCATGTAAGCCTGAACATAAACAGATCTGGCATCGGTAACTTCTTTGAGCTGAGCTTTACCCTGAACACTGTTTATTGTTTTATCCAGTTCCGCGAAAATTTTGCCGATTGCATCCCGGGCGTCAGTAACCCGTTTGGCTTCTTTGGCAGCTTCTTTAGGGGTGTCGACAAGCATCATATTTCGTATTGAACGCGCGATCACACTAAGATTGTCTTTAACCTTCTGCAGCATGATTACCTTGGGATACCTGTCTTGGATAAGCTCGTCAATATCCTTTTCCAGCGTATTCATTCTGGATATGGCAAATAATCCGACTACAAGCATTAGAACAATAATCACTGAAAATGCTGCGCCCAACCGTACACTGATATTTAAATTTCCCACTTTGGTTACCCCTCTTATGTTCGTTATAAATATATTCGGTATACACTATCAGACATTTTTCATGACGCAAGCCAAATCCCACATAAATTCCAGATAAAAATTCATTTTATTCAGAACTATCTTCTTTGAGTCCGGTTGCTCATTTCCAGTAAAAAACAATAGGGCCGGCACCATCGCTACCAGCCCGTTTTAATGCCAATGCCCAGATTGTGTAAAGCCTGCTATTGACAAGGCAATGAAAATAAGCAAATCTCACAGAACATTATTTACTCTTTAATTCATCAGATTGAATCGCACACAATTTATGTGAGGCGACAATGAAGAGTCTCTTAATTCCAGCCATCTGCACTATCTCATGGTTTCTCTGGATTCCCGCAGCGGGATTACAGAAAAAAGTCCGGGGAGATAACGGCGGCCTCTCCATCGTTCCGGTCATTCCTCTATTCCCTCTGATTGCCTGGCTTTCCAGCCTCGGCCTTGATTATATCAGACCCGATCTGGGCTTTTTCATGATTGGAGGGATACACGTCATCCTGTCTGCGATTTTCATCGGATCGTCACTTATATCCTTGTTCAAACTCCGCGGAAAGTAACCCTTGAAAGGCATCTCACTCAAGAAAAGATTGGTGGCACGACTCAAAAGGTCGTATTTCATCCGCTTCCACATGTCATTGATTTTTCTTGCAACCGTGCTGTTGGGAGTAATTTGCTCGAAGGGACTGTTGATGCTTGGCCTGAAAACGATTGCGATCCGTTACGCGATTGCCGTGTCGTTTTCCTATCTAGGCTTCTTTTTATTCGTGAAATTGTGGCTGCTCTACATCAAGGCTTCAGCGCCGACCGGGTTAGATCTTTCTTCTCCAGACGGAGAACTCCTCCAGAGTGGGACTGGATTATCGGATTCAGCTACGGAGCCGTTCTCTGGATCCGGTGGTGAGTTCAATGGCGGTGGAGCCAGCGGATCGTTTCCGGAAGACAGTCCGGGTATTAACATAAGCACGATTGCTGACAGCCATGATGCCGGAGGCCCCGCTGATACTGTTGAATCACTAGGCGGATTGGATGCAGGAGACGACAGCCTGGGGCTTCTGGCAATAACGCTTCTTCTGTTGATGGTTCTTTCAGTGGTATTCGGAGGAGCCTACCTGATCTGGAGCGCCCCTACACTCCTGACTGAAGCAGCGTTTCAAGCCCTTCTGGTCGGCAGCTTTGCCGGCAAGGTCAGGCGGGCTGACTCTTCAGACTGGGAAGTCGGAGTTATCAAAGCCACCTGGTGGATTTTTATGTTGGTGCTGCTGTCGTCTGTTGCATTTGGATTCATCGCCAACAGGTACGATCCTGCCGCAGTAACTGCGAAAGAAATCGTAATACGAGTATTTGAGTTGTGGTGGACCGGGTTCTAGAGAAGCTATATATCACTACAGAGCAAAATCTATATGCTGGCCAGAGTGAACCATGTGCCATAAGGAGGGGCGTCATGAGATGGATTTTTCTGGTGTTAGTCTGCAGCATGAGTCTAGCTACGATTGGCTTTGGCTTACGGAATGGATTCGGTAAATATCAGCTGCGCTCCCACGGCCTGCCCTCAAAAGGCATCGTGGTTGATCAAATCCACGCTGTCCGTTCAAACTTTCCTGTCGTAGAGTTCACTACTGATAAGGGACAGAAGGTTCGCGCCCAGATCAATGAGATCAGCGGTGCCATTTCAAACGGGACCACGGTTGATATCATCTACGACAGGAGAGATCCCTCCCGCCTGGAGCTCGCACCGCTTTCATGGGTAGTGCCAATAGTATCGACTTTGGTTGGTGCTGTTCTGTTCGGCATTGGTATTGCCGGTTTTATCTTCATATAAATATAGAGGCATAACCCAGAAATTCTGGAAAAAGAGCTGTTTATCGTCTGCCAAGCGAGGATAAATAATATGAGACTCCGCATACCCATTGCTTTAATTGCTCTTATCATTTCTTCACCACTTTGCTTCGCTTCATCGTCTCCCGATCCGCTCATTGAAGCGGTTGTAAAAAAGGACAGTGCCGCAGTCTCGCGACTGATTGCTGCCAGTCACAGCCTCAAGGTTACTAACGAACAGGGAATATCCGTGCTTGGCCTGGCCGTAACAAATGGGAATCTTGATATTGTAAGAATTCTCCTTGATGCTGGTGCCGATCTGAATATTGGCACGGCTGTCTATCCTCCCCTGTTTCTGGCAGTCATGAAAATGGAGGCCGGGGTTGCTAACAAAAGTAACTATGAGCAGATTTTTGATCTGCTTCTTTCCCGCGGCGCTGACCCCAAGGTTAGAGCCGGCGATGGATCGACTCTGCTGCACGCTGCAGCCAGTTCCAAGTCTGATGCTGGATTCATGAAGCGGCTTATCTCTTTAGGCCTGGATATCAACGCCCAGGATGACGAGGGGGATACCGCTCTAATCAAGGCGATGTGGCGTCGTTCCGGACTTGACCATCTGAGTCTGCTGCTGGACAAGGGGGCAGACCCGAATATCCGGGGAAACGGCACTACTGCACTGCTGGTGGCGGCATCAGCAGGCAATCTGGATTACGTTAAACTGCTCGCCGAAAAGGGGGGGAGACTTGACATCTGGGACAGTGCCGGAAACAACCCGCTCACAGCGGCTATTGTAGCTCTGGATTTTGCGAAGACACCGGCTGAACGGAGTAAATCTGAAAATAATATTTCATATTTTCTGCAACGAAGCGAACTTATTAATGCCCCTATTGGTGCATCCGCTGGAGACCCTTTTATCTGCGATCCGATACCTCCACTTATAGCGTCGGCATATGTCAATGTCAGCGGCAATACCACGTCTTTACTGCTGGCGAAAGGGGCCAGAATTGATGACCGCCTGACAAAAAACAATGGTTTCGGCAGTTCAAGTCTTGATTCCGGTTTTTACGAAGGCATGACAGCACTTATGATGGCCGCTATGATGGGCCGCAAGGATGTTGCGAGCACCTTGGTCGCGGCCGGTGCAGACCTTTCGCTACGTACTCGCCGGGATGGGATGACGGCTGCCATGCTCGCCTGTGCTTTCGATCATCATGAACTTTTAGAAATGCTCCTGAAAAATGGCGGGACACTTTCCACGGCTGATCTGAGAATATGCCGGACTTTTCAGGCGAATAGTTTTCGTAAGTCACTTGAAGATGCCCTGCGCGATCTCCAAAAACAACTTGACAGGTCGCCAGCAACGAACCGGCGGATAAATCTGCACGGTAAGGATGGTCTGCAAACACTTGGCATTTCACTGCCGGATGACCAGATTCAGGTTGTAAGTATAGCCAGGACAGCTCTGAGTTACCGGATCGTACTGCGGCACGGCGGGCTGACCGCCGCAAACTCAAAGCCGGTTGAAGGATTAGGGGCTGGCGAAGGTTTGATTGGCCGGAAATATTCACATGAACTGCTGCTTCTTCCAGAAGTTGCCGTACCTTGATCCTTGGGCTTAGCGTGGCAGAAATCATGCCCGAACTTACCGGCGTCGGATTTTGCTGCACCGACCCGCCACAAAAGGAGAATGCATATGACCAATCAAAACGTTATCGGCATTTTATTGATTTCAATTGGTGTGCTGGAGCCAGTTATAGGCCTGCTCTTGTGCCGGAAAGCGCAACCGAAAACCAGGTTGATTATTATTTCTGCACTTGCGGTTTCAGGTCTAATGATGGTTGGAGTTGGCACCGCATTTCTGACAGGTGTTATATTCTCCGCATCTAATTAAGCACATCTCTCATAATCAGAAAAGTGCGTGCTTAGTGCTACTGAATCAGGCGGAAAAGAACAATCCCTTTTTCGGATTTTAGAAGGAGGGTTTCGCGCTGTCGCTTTACTGCTCCAATGCTCTTCCAGAAGCTAAAACGCTCATATTTCAGCTGCATGATACCCGCTTTGATTCTGTAATACACCAACGGCATGGCTACCGCATTTTCCTTTGAAACGATCGTTTCTAGGGCCACTCCCCCCTGCCTCAACTCTAGCGACCAGAGTTTCATGCCATAGGAGGGTGGTAATTCGTCCCCCTTTGACTCCCAACGGCCTGATATCTCGCCGGCAGAGGTCACCATTTCTGAACTATCCCAAAGATTTTCTATACTTTTCTGGCTCAAAGAAAAATCCTTTGCCGCGGGAAACAGCTCCCATGGGGCTCGCACTAACACTAAAAAGAGAGCAATACACGCTATGGCATATTTTCTGCGTATCCGCTCCACTGTTATTACCATAAGGATTGCTCCTTCTCATTGACAGAGCATCTTCTTTACTTTCGTCGGGATTATTTGACCACATTTAGTTGCTGTCATCCCCAATTGAAATGAGTGTCAGTTTATCATTCGTATTGCCGCTTTCCGGACTGCTTCAGACGGATCTTTTTCGGCAACCTCTGTGACCAGCTTACGAACCTCGGGGTATTTTCTTTCCGATTTCCAGAGAGTCTGAAGTATTGCTATACGTACTTCTTGAACCTTTTCTCCCGCAAATGCTTTTATAAGCAGAGCTATCATTTCGTCGCCGGTCTCCAGGGAACCGATTGCAATTGCTGCCTCGAAACGGACCAAAGCCTCCCTGTCCTGTACTAATGCCCTGAAAAGAATTGCAGATACTGCGGCTGACTCATAATGTCGGAGTGCATGGATTGCATTTGCGCGCACCTCCCTCCTTTCATCCTCTGCAAATCGGGATAAAACAGGAAGGTAATCTTCTAATCCGGCATTACCCAGAACAAGAATTTGATGTACTGTTTCTGAAGTTGAGCGGTCGGCTCTCTGTTGTGCCATAAAATAGTCAATGATCGCTCTGGATCGACCAGGCGATGATACAGATAAATTTCTGGCCATCCCCCCCAAAGCCAGTTGTGCGGCAGCAGCCAGTTCTCTATCTCCGGCTGAATAGGCAAAGTCGCGAAGTCTTTGTTCCGCGATTTCAGAAGGCTCATCTATAACTGCAAGTGAGAATATGATCTGCATGATTGCCTGCTTGTGTCCGCTTCTAGCCCCGATGACCCCGACAAGGGCCTCTTGTGCAGCGGGGTTTGCGACCGCTGAGAGCGCGGCCAGCAGCATCTGGGAAGCCTGATTTTCCGGCTGTCTATCGGCAATCGCACCCGCCAGAAGTTTACATGATTCCGGATGAAGATAAATCAAGGCCTTGAACTTGAGATAGAGTTCAGAGGCCTCCGTCCAGGGAATTTTCATTGCTTCAAAATCAGAAAGCTTTACAAACAAGGTTTCAAGTGTATCACCGCCAAGAGTTTGTCTGGAAATAATGGCATCACTCTCATCATGGGATGGTGCTATCCAGAGAGGGGTGGGCTGTTCATGGGTCATTTGAGTCTTAATGGACTTGAGCAATCCAGAAAGTTTCTTCCCGGCAAGTTGACGGTTACCGGTATGTTGCAGAACAAAAGCTGTGTCCGACGTGCCTATCTGCTTCCCCTCTATTTCAACGCGATTCGTTTCACCACCCTGAACTGAAATCAGCATCTGACGTTTTGGATCATACCTTATGTTCAGTTCGCCTGATGGTATTACGGCGGTTGACATAACCTTTGATCTGGAGTGTTTTCTGGCGTACCCGGCAAAATAACTGAGCTTTGTCTTCGAGAATACCGGCAAATCATCCTTGGAACTGATATTTACTGGCTCAGTTCTTTTGTAGCGGGCCCTGTACCTGCCTGACGCATCCTCCTCATCCGTTTCCCATCCCTGTTCTGTCCATATCGGTGATTCAGGGCGCACTACAAACTGGGTAAGTGACACCAATGCTCTTGCGACACTACTTGGGATTCCTCCTGACGGACTGCCAATCCATACCCCGGTGACACGGCCGTCGTGGCCCACCTTTACCGGAAACCCTTTTCCCAGAACTTTCCTCGTAGTAAGTGACTCATCGGCGGCGATTTGGCCGCCGAAAATGATCACGGAATCTACCGCTGGCGCCCTGAAATATATCAGCGAATAACTTCCCGATTTCTCGAGAAGAGTCATCTCCATCTGGCCGCTGACTTTAATACAGACATTCCGCTTCAGAAGCGGAATGGACGCTGCCTGACTTTTGTCACCATTCGAAGTATTTATCGCGTTGAATAATGTGGTCACATCGCTATGCGATTCGTTTGCGTAAGAAAATGAGTAAAAAGTCTGCTGCCCGATCTTCATGTCACGGGAATCGACTTTTGCAGCCTGTGAGGCATATGCCGGTTTATGATTTAAATCGAATGGAGATAATACCGAGATGCTGAGGAAAATGAGCGCTAAAAGCGGGGCACGTGAAACACGTGCCCCGAGCTGGCTATCTCTTTGTTTGAATGCTCCCGCCATTGATGCAGAGAACTTAAAAGAGTGGGTAATGTTTTGGAGCTGGTTTAGTTATGTATATCGGTTCACTATAACCTGCCCAATTAAATATCTCCCACTCATAGGTATCCCAGAATGTCTCTACATAGGCATATACACTGCCAGCCAGCGTTGTAATCGTAAGTGTTGAACTGAAATCCGTATCGATTTTGTTCGTAGCAAAATTAAAACCGGCCGTAGCCTTATTGTCAAGTTGCAGATTAAGCAGGGTGAGCTCAGCTCCAACGCCAGCCGAGGCAATTACCAGATCAATGCCGCACTCGCCGTATGCCGTGGTTCTTACGTACGGAGAGGCTAACGCCGAGACTGATAATGGTGTAACCTTGAAATCAACCTCCATTCCGGCAGTTCCACTGAAACCGAACCGTGCTGACATCGGGATCGGGCCCAGTGAAAAATAGACTTTTTGAGAGTAATCCACTCCAGCAATAGGGAAATCTCTTTTAAGGCTAATCTCGGTATAGCGTTCATCTGAAACGTTATATACATCAACTCCAGCGGCAGTTATTCTGATATTTGACCTCAACAGTCCATCCTTGCTGGTTCCTGAAGGTATGCTGGCTTCAGCATGCGAGCCGATGATTTCGGCCGTACTTTTGAAGACAGTTCCGGTTACAGAAGCGTCTCCCACAAATTTGAGTCTGGCATTCTCTTGCTCACCCCCTGAAGACGACAGCGAAGAATTTAGATTTAAACTTACTGCAAAGGTTGATGGATCACCGAATGATTCAGAATATGGTTCGCTGACTTCATTGAATTCTGTGATGTTCTGTACGAAAAATTCTGATGGTGTCCCGACTGGATACGATCTGATTTCAACTGAATTGTTATGTTCAATATGCTGCTGACTGTACTTTATTTGCTGATTGCCGCCCATATGTGCCACATTTTGAGCGGTGTTCAGTGTCTTGCCGGTATTTAATGCCGGCAGCCGGGTAACAAGAGCTCCGCTCCCGCCGTGAGACCTTTCCACCTTGCTGATACCTGGATTAAGACCAGATGGAATTTTCACATAAACATGATCAGGACCTTTAAATGCAACCATTCCCGTTGGCAACGTGGCTTTATCCGCATCAACATGGCGTCCGCCGCTGTCCACAAAGCTGAACTGGCAACCCTCAAACCTTCCGCCGGTCAGCTTTATGTTCACTCCCGTGGCTCCAATTGGCGGTTCTACCGCATCTACCGAGCATGCCTCACCCGCATAGAACGGATAGGCGTGGGCTGATTTAGCAAGCGTGCCATCCGGTTTCGGTGAAGCCATCTGTGTTAACCGGCTTTTGACAACAAGCGCCCCCATTCCTTCAAACATATTTGTGGGAACCTTTACCTTCAGATTGTCACCATCTCTTGAATAGGCTGCTGGAAGCGGAATATTCCTTTTGTCATAAAACTCTACCACGCAGGTGTCAGCTGCATTTTTTACACCTATCAGAACATCCTTTCCCCTGAGTTCTCCTTCGGGCGCCGACGTGATGGTACACAAGGCATCTTCAGCAGCTGGGGCAGCACTTTTCCACTCCTTGTAGGGCGAATACATGGTGAGTACTTTTGGCGGTCCAGATGGCATTCTCGCTGTAGCAGAGGGCTTCTGACTTGCCATGGGCCTCAATGTTCCGGTTTTATTAACTCCTGTACTGCTGAAACCCTGTTTTTTGATCTGCCCTGCCGGCAGTTTCCCCATCGACACAACACGCGGGGCCGAGGGAAGTCTGCCGTTAGCCTCTCGAAGAGACTTCCCTTCGTTGTTGAGGGAAGCTTCCAGTTCGTTCAGCTCCCGCATGTAGGAATCAGCTCCTACTTCTATAACTGAACCGTCACCCCTCGGGAATACAAGCTTCGATTTAGCGGTCAGCGGCCCCTGGTCAATCTTGCCGAGACGCACAGGGGTGCCATGCTTGACTGCAATACCCGGCAGACTCAGCCTCTGCAGAGTTTGTATACTGACCGGTTGAGACCACTTCACCGGCTTCTTTTTGGCGCTTTTCAATCTGCCGGTGTTTTCATCCATAAAACTGGCGTAGAAAGGTCTTCCGGTTTTGATGTCAAAGACTTCCTCAAGGGTAAACGGCTTGTGAGTTACTTTTGGATGGAGATCCCTTATAAATGCAGTGTCAAGATTGAGCTGTGCAGTAGTGAGTTGCTTAGTAGAGCGCTGCGGTAGTTCCACAGGGGCTCTCAATCTTGCTGCTTGTGCAAAACTCTGAACATTTGACAAGGGGGCAGCCGCTGCTTTTGGAGGCTGGTATTTCTGCGCCGAAATTGCAGTTTTCCGTGCTGCTTCCAGTCGCGCCAGGTCAGCTTTCGGCGAGATCACCCGGACTGTGCCTGCTGCATTGCCGTTGCCTGAGATGGTTGCCGTCCAGAACAATCCCGACTGCACATCGGCCTGATTAATGGCATACACAAGCCTGGCCTGACCCGGCTTGTTGCCTGGAAGGGAAGAAACTACTTTGCCGCTCACATCATTTTTGAGAGAAATATCCAGTGGCACTCCGGACCAGCTTACATCAACATAAACCATACCCGGCATTGTCACGCCGAACGAGATGTTCGCTCTGTTTTGGGGGGTTACCGTGAACTGCTGTTGCAGTGTATCACCTTGTGGCTGCTGGCTGGCCGCTGCCGCAGTGGGTTGTTGTACCCGTGGGGCCGCATCCTGAAGTATCGTTTTCGATTTTGGAGAAACGGTAATATTGGCGGCATACACCATATTCGACACACAAAGAGCTGAAACAACGAGCAACATTGCCTTGAACCGGATCATTTCTGTACCCTCCCGCTATGTTAGGTTAAATACAAAAAACCTCCTGCCTTAACTTTCCGGATGGTTTGATCTTCTCCCTGTAGTTCTTGTTATACGTTTTCCCAGCTCAGGTGCCATGCAATTGTCAGAACAACGCATCAAATTCCTGTAGCAGCCTGAGAAGCTTCTGAGCCTCCGGAACATATGACTGATAGTCATACTCCCTCATGGCCATGAGGGATACGTGGCTTGTTTGCGGCAGGCTATTGCTTTGTGCGGCATGGCGGGCATTCGGGATAAATACACATTGTAGCCAACCTTCAAAAGGCATTGTTCCAACCGGTGAACTGCCATGTTCGCGCACATGATTTATCGCCTGTTCATTAATCTCTTTCGCGTTGATAGATTCGTTCCAGACGCCAATATTCCTCATTTCTTGCTCAATTTCTGCAAGCTTGAGCAAGACTTCATCCGCTTTTGATGTACGGTGATTATTTAAGCTCATAAGAGACAAGCCCAAACCAATCACCATATGAGGATGTAGTCAGAACAAGACCGATCCCCGGAGCGTAATAGTTCTGGGTCTGGCAGTTCATTGACAGCACGGTGCCGTTCATATTCATCTTCATGTCACCTTCCACCAGCAGGAGATCCGGATAGTTCTTGCCATTGACTTCCATGCTTATTCCGGTTCCCTTCACTGTCATCGTCTGGATGCACGAAATAGTATTGGCCGTGTAGTTGATGTCCCACGTATCACCTTTCTGCAGGCCCTCTTTGAGTGTAATCTGAAAATTTCCTGGTTCATATGCATCGGTCAGATAATTATCACCGTCTTTGCGAACAACGGATGATTTGTCTTGAAAAGAGTTATGCGTTGTGAAGACCGAGCCGTCCGCCCCGGTGACTGTATTTGTGTAGGTTATGCCGTCCTTCATCATGTAAGTCCAGCTATTGCCAACTGCCAATGGATAGTACGTTACCATGGGAATCTCCTATGAAATGGGCTGAAATGCATTTTGTGACCTGGGATCAGCGAGAAATGCGGCCGTGAGCCCATTCTATCACTGGATTCAAAGCATACGGGATGTACCGGTCCACAACTCTACCGGATAAAATAAGCCATACGACCACAACAGGGATCTTCAGCCAAAACCACAGACTGAAATATACACAGAAAACAACCGGGATGCCGACAGCCCAGAGCAACCCGAAAAAACCGTTGACCAAGGTGTAGCAGATGGGAGGAGGACGATCAGGAGAAAAATTGTTTCCAGCGTCCTGAATCATCTGGCGACAAGTCTCCTATTACTTACTTCTGGCTCTTCATTTCAGTGCACCATTCGGCAACCTTTTTCCTCATCCAGTTAATTGCAGCCTGAACCTCTTTTGGAGGTTCACTCCACGGATGTCCAATAGGGGGGCCATCCAGTATCCTAGCTACTCCGCCTTGGCACACCACCATGGCCCAGCAATAACGGGGCACTTCATGGTTAAATTCGCCACCGGGAATCACTGGTGGTTGCCCGGCCAGTTCCCAGACTGCAGAAGCCAGTTTCCGAACTTCTTCCAGGTCTTCGGCGGCCATCCGTCGCCAGCCGGAACCGGAGCAGTCATCCGGATTACCCATAGAGTCCAGGCGCCGTGACCATTCGGCCCTATCATTCGTGCCAACTGTAAGTGTGTGCCCGACACACCCGTGCGTACCACCATCCATGAATGAAAATCCGTTTTCCTCAACAGTCACGCTTCCAAACATAGGGACTTCAACTGTCTTGAATTCAGATTTTATCTGAAGCTCCATACTATACGACCCCCGACACAAGCCCTGAGTTACCTTGCCGCGCTCACTCAATCACAGCGGTGAAATCACCCTCCAGAGTAGAGGGTTTGGAGTTGGGTTTATCATCCGGACCCGGCGGAACAATCAAACTGATCTTTCCCTTGATGGATTTTCCCTGACGCTTCCCGAAGGTTACCTGGAGTTTACCCTGTTCGCTGAACACGCTGGTTCGTCTGAATCCGCTCTCCCTGTCCTCTATGCTCCACCCCTGAACCTCAGGTAAACCTTCGGAGACCGATGGCTGCCTATCAGTCGGGGTATTTGCAAGTTTTCTGAATGTGCGACCGTCCGGCAGTTTGCCGCCCGGAACGGCAACGGCGACTGAAGCGCTCAGTCTGGCAAAAATATCCTTCTCACTTCTGAAAACGAGTTCATAGGTTTCAAACTTGACACCATCCTCGGTAATAGAGCCGTTTAAAGAGAGTTTTACCACTTGGGGTTTGAAAGGAACTCCTCCCAGATTTCCGATTAATTCCGCCTGGGCTAAAGCGCCGATACTCAAAAAAAGAACTGTTAACAGCATAGTGAGGGTTTTGTGCATGAAAAGCTCCTTTGCTCAGGATAGTATTCAACAATCCAAATAGGAGTTAAGAGTGGTATCCTGCATTGCTCTGCTCATTTAATCAGAGCAATAAAACGCTGTTTTTGCGTTATAACAAATCAATAGACATTGTCAATCTAAAATGATAGCCGCTTCATTTTCTGGCAAAATTATAGGCAGCTAAAATTCTTTGTACGAGGGAGCAATTAGGAAAGGCCGGCACCATCGGTACCGGCCTTTCCCCAGCAGAATCAATGGCTGAATAGTCGCTACAGGTATTTTCCTACGATAGGCCCCAGTTTCCGTTTGGTCTCATCAGGAATGACAGACCGGTCTGTGATAACGGCATACTGCATGGCATTGGCGCACTGGCAGAAACGCGCGCCAACGATCTCTGAGACTGCGTTTCGGATGATATTCTTGGCCATGGCCACATTCTGGTGGATAATCTGAATAATCGCTTCGACGGTTACATCGTCGTGTGAATCGTGCCAGCAGTCGTAGTCGGTTGAAAGGGCGATAATGCCGTAGCAGATTTCGGCTTCCCGAGCCAGTTTGGCCTCCGTCAGATTGGTCATACCGATTACTGATGCGCCCAGAGCCAGATAGGAGAATGATTCGGCCCGGGTGGAGAAGGCCGGCCCCTCCATACAGATGTAACTGCCTCCCTTATGGGTCGTGGCACCGGACTTGTTGGCGGCATTAAAAAGAATGTCTGAGAGGCTGTGACAGACCGGATCGGCGAAGCCGACGTGCGCCACTATTCCATCTCCGAAGAAGGTGTCCCGCCGAATTCCCTTGGTGCGATCTATAAACTGGTCCGGGACGACAATATGCCCCGGGGCAATGGCGTCTTTCAGGCTCCCCACGGCTGATACGGAAATGATCCGCTCCACACCCAGCTTCTTCATGCCGAAGATATTGGCGCGGTAGTTCACCTCAGACGGCAGAAAACGATGCCCACGCCCGTGACGCGGGAGAAAGACCATCTTAACGCCATTCAGTACACCGGTCACATATTCATCGGAAGGTTCACCGAACGGGGTTTCAACCCTGATCCGCTCAACCTGCTCCAAACCCTCCATGTCGTACAGACCACTTCCTCCAATAACCCCGATTGCCGCGTCACTCATATGTGCTGAATTCCTTTCATTATTCAATGTCTATTTCCAGGAAAATGTCTCATTAACCTGCATCCGTTTGAATGCTGTTTTGAGATTACGTTTTTTCATGGCTGCTTCAAAGGCTTCCGGTGTACCGGTCAGCGCCGGATACGTACCGAAGTGCATCGGGATGACTACTTTCGGGCTGACCAGTTCCACTGCGGCTGCCGCTCGATCAGGCCCCATGGTAAACTTGTCGCCGATACAGGCCATCATCACGTCAATCGGGGTAAATTCGCCGATATATTTCATCTCCGCGAACAGGTCGGTATCACCAGTATGATAAATGGTCGGGCCGCCGTTGATTGCGATTACAAACCCGCCCGGATTACCGGCGTAGGCAAGGCTTTTGGGCAAACCGCTTTTGTCGTCGTAATCCAAGCCGGAGCTGTGCACGGCGTGCACAAAGGTGATCTTGACCTCTCCTCCCAACAGCGTCAGGGATCCACCAATGTTTCCGGTTCCGGAGGGTTCAGCCTGCTTGGCAGGGAAGTCGGCATATTTTACCATAGCCTTCATGAGATCATTGCTGGCTATCAGTTTTGCCCCGGTTTTTTTGGCGATCTCAACCGTGTTGCCGATATGGTCACCATGTGCGTGGGTCAGCAGAATCTGATCAGCCTTGTCCAGAGATGCCAGCAGCTCCTTGCCTTTGGGGTTGGCCGGGTTGGCCAGCCAGGGATCGATCAGCAGCACTTTGCCGCTGGGAGTGGTAACCTTGAAGGCCGAGTGACCGTACCAGGTTATGTCGGTCGGGCCGGCGGCGAAGGCGCTGATTGAGAAAAACGTCAGAACAGCCAGAGACATCAAAATCGAAATAAGTTTTTTCATGGTGCATCCCCCTTGCAGTTTGTTTGTTTTTTCAGAGGGAATCACCCCTGTTTTTTTCTGAATGTCACCGACTCGCCGCCGATGCCCCAATTGTCCGTATCCACTTCATCGATCACCACCACGGTGGTGGCTGGGTTCTTACCGAGTACATCCACCAGCAGCTGCGTTGCGCCCTTGATCAGGGCCGCCTTCTGTTCGGGCGTCACACTTTCCTTGGTAATCTTGATATTGATATATGGCATACAGACCTCTTGTAACAATGAAATATGCATCCCTTATAACAGAATTGAACGACGTCGTGAAGCCTATTCAATTGACAAAATACCCTGCCTGACCGTAGAGTTGCCCGCAATCGAGAAAATAATGATCAATACTGACAAACTCAAACAGCAGTTCAACAAGATCCTTTCTCTGGACGCCCACCCGGGACACATTGCCACCGGCTTTGCGGTGGGGGTGTTCATAAGCTTCACACCTTTCTTCGGCCTGCATACCCCCATGGCCATTGCTATCGCATTCCTGTTTCGCCTTAACAAAGTGACCTGTATTACAGGCGCCTGGGTCAACACACCACTGACCGTATTTCCGGCTCTGGCGGCCAGCTACAAACTGGGCGAACTTATTCTTGGCAACAAACCGCTCGAATTCAAGGTGACAAGCCTGGAATGGAGCAGCCTCAAGGAGTACGCCGCGGCGCTACTACTGGGCAGTTCTGTAATAGGTTTTTTTGCTGCACTGGCGGGTTATGCAGCCTGCTACTGGCTGGTGATAGCATTCAGAAAGAAAGATCCGGGACTGGCTGAAATAACCCGGGAAATGGAAGAGGTCGGCGAAGAACTGCCGTAATACCAATTCCAGATCAAAGCCCTCTCTTCGTTGGCTCGTCGTCGGCTCCTCAACATACTGATTGTATGCTTCCGTCGCCTCCATCCTCGCCGTCTTGATAGCATCTTTGATTTGAAATTGGAATAATTGGGCTCGGGTATCATGTTTCCTGACCAAAATCTCTGGCGCAGGAATACATTCCGATCGATACCAGTAACAGCAGAATCGGCATCAGAAAGGCGCAATGGAGTGCTGCGGGAGTGATGGAGTCCGCTACTTTGTCGAACCTGCCGACGATGATTCCCATTCCATGCTGGGCTACAGCTGCCCCCATCAGAACGAAGAAATTCAGCGAGGTCAGTGCGGTTCCTACAATCCGCACCGGAAACATTGATCTTATGATGGGATAGATCATAACCCCGCTCGAAACCGCCAATCCGATCGCAAAAAATACCGCCGCCAGAAGAGTTTCCGGTATGACCTCCGCCCATCCCAGAAAAGCCGACATGAGCAGCAAAAAAATCATTTGACCAAACAGCAGGGTCCTTTTGTAGGATTTTATAATACGTCTGGCAATAGTATCGGTTACAATACTTCCACAGATAAATCCAAGTGAAGTAAACATCAGCATTCTGCCGGTTGATTCGCGGGAGAGGTGCAGCACATCCATCAGATACGGCCCGCCCCACAACCCCTGCAGTGCCAGATAATTTCCATACCAGGCAAAGGCAATAGCCCCCAGCAGCCAGAAATCCCTGCTGCCGAAAATATCGCCCCAGGCATCCAGCATACCCGGTTTTTCCGGGATTCCCTCCATATCCACCGGCAAAGCAGCGGCAGGCGAAGCTGATGGGGGGCGATCGCGCACCATCCCAAAAATCAAGACCGTCACCAGGGCCTGGCAAATCGCGATCGTCATGAACGACCATCTCCAGCCAATCGCGCCGACCGCAATTGCCAGCGGAGCGGTCGCAGCCAGATTCCCCAGATTGCCGACCGCCACCATGAATCCGGAAACCCTGCCAAACTCCTTCTTGCTGAACCAGTGGCTGAAAATGGTAAAGGTTGCCATCAGGACCGAAGCGGTACCGATTCCGATCAGGATCCTGGCCGTCATGGCCATGCCGAATGAGTGCGCCTGCGCAAAAAGAATGCCGCCGGCAGTGGTCAGTACGCCGCAGCCACTGATCACCAGACGGCTCCCCAACCGGTCAATCATCGGCCCCAGCGGCAACTGGGCCACGGCATACACGTAAAACAGAATACCGGAGAGCGAGCCAAGCTGTTGCGGCGTCAGCCTCAGCTCGCGGGAGATATCACCGGCCACTACCGCCAGAGAGACCCGGTAGAAATAGACCAGAATGTACATCAGCGCCAGTACGGCAAAAATTGTCCAGCGCTGGCGATTGGTTTGTAACTGACTGCGCATTTGTATAAACCTGACTTCTGACCGGTTTTTCCGGGATAATTTATTTTGAATCACAGCTTAAACGGTATCCAGAACAGGCGTAACGTCGTCGCTTCTTTTTCCTCTGAATATCCGAACAGTCCCTTCAAAAACCTGAACTCCGTTTTGTCGGCTGTTGAACTGTATGCGACCAGCGGCGACAGCTCCCAGGCGATTTCCTTGCCGCGGCGTTCCTGCCAGTAAAGGTTCCATAACAGGGAAACCGCATTATTGCCCTGTTCATCCCAGCGCGCAATAAACAGTCTCCAGAGCGGTGCCCAGTTGCGTTCAAGCCCGTCATTCCAGATAACCGCTTCAGCAAGAGCCGGCATGGAGATGCTTCTCAAGCCGGCCTCGTCCCTTTTCCAGGCATACAAAGGCCAGAATGCACTGCGGGCTCGACTCTTGCCGGATTCGGGCCAGATTTCATCCGAGCGACTGAAGAGGAAGTAGAGCAGGCTAGTCTTCTCCTGCCTGAATGCTGGCGATTCGATGTTCTCAAACCTGTATATTGGCCACATCAACCAGCGGGTGCTGCTGTCCTTGATACGCGACTCAGAATAAAAAGGAATATAGCGCCGGGTCGATGAGTCCGGCCCTTCAGCTGTCACCCAGAAAGGCCAGAAAATATCCCGCTCGATGACTTTGCCGGCGCCATCCTTTACCACACCGCAAAATGGCCATGGAATGTGAAGAGAGCTGCGCTGAGGCGATTCGGAAGATGCGTAGAAAGGCAGCAGGTAGCGATTCTCAACCGGATTTTCACTGTTTAACTTCAGGCTTTCACGGGTGTAGAACGGCCATATCAGAAACTGTTTCGAGTAGACACCTTCCTTGGCTGACTGACCATAGAGCGGCCAGAACTGGAAACCGCTCTCGTTATCACCTGAAACGGAGCTGAAGAATGGATAGAGCCAGTTGGTGTTAGTGGTGCCGTTTTTAACCGTGCGGCCATACAACGGAAAGAGCGTGTAATGGTACTCATCGCGCCAGAAACGCTGGTAAATATCGCCGTAGAAGGGGAAAAAGGAGCTGTACGGCCCGTACTTTTCCGAAGTTCCACTGATATAGAAAGGAAACAGCATCGTATCGCTCTTCTCTTCACTGCTACCGACCCGACTGGTGCGCTTCTGATAGATCTTCAGTATCTGTGTGTCGGAATTCCCGTCGCCGGAGGAGGTTGATGCAATCGGATAAAGAATGTCGCTCTCTTCAGATTCCGGAGAGGACGAATTGAAAAAGAACGGCCTGACTGCTGTTTTTGTTGTGCCGCCGCTATGTTCTCTCTTGAAGAGCGGGCCGAGAATGGAAAGGTTGCTGAAGCCGGTGGCAGGGCTTGAGCGGTAATCGAAGAGCGGCCACAGTGTTACGATCCTGCCTTCTTCGGCCGCAGCCGCGTCAGAGCCGACAACAGAAAGCAGGGTCATAAACATGATGCTGTAAGCGGTAAATATTCTCATTCGAGGCCCTCTGGATATTTAAGACGGGGCCAGCATTATTCCCCATCGCACCGGGAGAGTCAATTGCGAATGGAACCTAAAACATCTGAACACCGTTTCATTTTACATAAATATTACAAAAGGGATTTCATTTGCTTGCTATGATGCGCTCAGCTTTGATTACGAAGGAGGACAGGTCGTGGCTCAACCTTTGAAAATTGGCAAACACATCGCCCGCTATCCGGTCATCCAGGGTGGCATGGGGGTACGCATTTCCGGCGGCAGCCTGGCCGGCCACGTCGCAAAATGCGGCGGCGTTGGACTGGTGGCAGCGGCCGGCATAGCCCTTAACAGCGGGCTTTACAACGGTAAAAACTATTTTCAGGCCGAGACTGAGGCCTTTAAGGCTGAGTTACGCAAAGCTTATGAAATTGCTCCGGATGGCATCATCGGCGTCAACGTCATGGTAGCCCTTTCCGACTTCGAACCACTGGTCAGAGCTGCCGTCGAAGGCGGCGCCAAGGTGATCGTCTGCGGCGCCGGACTCCCCATGAGTCTGCCCGAATTGACCGCTGACCGCCCTGACGTGGCGCTGGTTCCAATCGCTTCGTCAGTCCGCGCTGCTCAACTGATAGCACGCAAGTGGTATAAGGCCTATAACCGCCTGCCGGATGCAGTGGTGGTTGAAGACCCGGACACGGCCGGCGGCCATCTCGGAGAAAAGATGGAAAACATCGGCACCGGCGAGTATGACCAGTACGCCACTGTCCGCGGCATAAAAGAATTTTTCCGCACTGAATACGGCGCCGAGATTCCGGTCATCGCTGCCGGAGGCGTATGGGACCGGACCGACTTTGAGCATGCCCTAGCCGAAGGAGGCGATGGCGTGCAGATGGCCAGCCGGTTTGTCTGTACCGAAGAGTGTGATGCAAGTGATGAATTCAAACAGAAATACCTTAACTGCACAAAAGAGGACATCGGCCTGATCATGAGCCCGGCTGGGCTGCCGGGCCGCGCCATACTCACCAACAAGGACAACATTCGCAAGTATGATCTTGAGCATCACACTCCCTGCCGCATGGGCTGTCTCAAAAAATGTACCTACAAAGAGACCGGAGAGCGTTTCTGTATCGTTACCGCTCTTGACCGTGCCCAACGTGGAGATGTGGATACAGGCCTGGTCTTCTGCGGCACAAATGCCTGGAAGGCTGACCGGATTACAACCGTGCAGGCGGTCTTTGATGAACTTTTCGAAGATGCCATAGAGCAGAAACTCGCCGCCTGAGTGCAGTCAGAGAATGAAGCCTGCGATCACAACACTATGCCTGCTTCTGCTGCTGATGCATGCAAAGTCTGCCAGAACCGAACTGTTTTTCTCCGACTCTAAAAAATTTGGTTCTACAAAAATGGACATCGTGATCCGTGAAACCGAGCGACGTTCCAGCTCATCACTGGTGGAAATCACGATCAAGAACCCCGGCTCCTCGGTCGGATCCTCCTTCTTCATACTCTGCAGCCTGCGCAATCTGGGCCAAAACCGCGGGTATCCACGTTACATAGCCAAGGCCGAGGATTTCCCGATAAAAAACACCTGGCTGGTTGCCTTTCTAAATGGCCTCGACGACGACCCTAAACAGTCCGATCAGCAGCTGAAGGACTTTTCAAGACCTTTACCGGTGATCGACCTGGAACAGTTTGCCCCGATTTGCAACAACATGAAATAGTGAGTACTTCCCTTCCGGCTCCTCCATCTATTTTTCGCTTTACCAGGCCCCACTATTCTGATATATCAAGAAAAGTTGATTTATAATAATCCGGATACTTGATATAATATGCTCGAAACTCTCAAAGCCTTGGCAGATCCCTGCCGTCTGCGCCTGACTGCCGTTCTGCTTGCCGGTGAGTTCACTGTGCAGGAGCTGACCAGCATTATGGGTATGGGGCAGTCGCGCATCTCACGTCACCTCAAAATATTGACGGAGGCCGGCGTTTTAACAGTCAAACGTCAGGGTACCTGGAGCTACTATCGGGCCGGCGGTGATGGGAGCAGTTTTTTCAAAGCCATCCGACCGTTTTTCGAGCGAGAGTTGGAATCACTGCCCGAGCGCGGCCGGGATCTGGCGGCCGTGGCAAGGATTCTGGAGGAGCGTAGACGGCGCAGCCAGGAGTTCTTTGACCACCATGCCCGCCAGTGGGACGACCTGGCCAGGACATTGCTTCCGGTGCCTGAATACCGCCGACGGCTGTTGGACCAGATCCCTGAATCTGTGACGGTACTGGAGATCGGCGTCGGGACCGGCGGACTGCTGACCGAACTTGCAGCACGCGCTAAACAGGTGATCGGAGTGGACCACTCCCCAGCGATGCTGGAGGAGGCCCGGCGGCGGCTGACCGCAGCCGGAAGCTGCGGAATAGAACTGCGGTTGGGTGAGATGGCCCATCTGCCGCTGCCGGACGGATCGGTACAGTGCGTGGTAGCCAACATGGTGCTGCATCACGCTGCCGATCCAGCCCAGGTGCTGGTCGAGATCAGCCGGGTACTGGCGCCGGCCGGTAAGTTGCTGCTGGCTGATCTGGCCCGCCATGAGCGCGAGGCGGCCCGTGAGCAGCTGGCAGATCAATGGCTGGGATTTGAGGAAGAGGAATTGCATGGCTGGCTGACAAGTGCCGGATTTACAGAAATATCAATCAACCGCATAGCTGCAGCCGCAGGACAGGAAGCCGTCATCCTGGCAAGTGGACAACGGGCGGCTTAGATATATAATTCTGCAACATCACAAAAAGGAGAATGACATGTCACAAGATTTTATCGTAGCAGACCTTGGTCTGGCCGATTGGGGCCGCAAGGAAATCAGGATCGCTGAAACGGAGATGCCTGGGCTGATGGCCATCCGCGAAGAATTCGCTGCCTCACAGCCACTTAAAGGGGCCCGTATCACAGGCTCACTGCACATGACCATCCAGACCGCTGTTCTGATCGAGACACTGACCGCTCTGGGTGCGCAGGTCCGCTGGGCCTCATGCAATATTTTCTCTACCCAGGATCACGCTGCCGCTGCCATCGCAGCCCAGGGGATACCGGTCTTCGCCGTCAAGGGCGAAACGCTGGAGCAGTACTGGGACTACACCCATCGCTTATTTGAATGGAGTGACGGCGGATACTCCAACATGATTCTGGACGACGGCGGCGACGCCACCCTGCTGCTACATCTGGGAGCTAGGGCCGAAAAAGATATTTCCGTACTGGCCAAGCCCGGCTCGGAAGAGGAGACAATCCTGTTTGCCGCCATCAAGGCCAAGCTGGCCGTCGATCCGACCTGGTATTCCACCCGTCTGGTGCAGGTCAAAGGTGTAACCGAGGAGACCACTACCGGCGTGCACCGTCTGTACCAGATGCATGAACGCGGAGACCTGAAATTCCCGGCTATCAACGTCAATGACTCTGTCACCAAATCCAAGTTCGACAATCTGTATGGCTGCCGCGAATCGCTGGTAGACGGCATCAAGCGCGCTACCGATGTCATGATAGCCGGCAAGGTGGCTCTGATCTGCGGTTACGGCGATGTGGGCAAGGGTTCGGCCCAGGCCATGCGCGCCCTCTCCGCCCAGGTCTGGGTAACGGAAGTCGATC
>CAZUGI010000018.1:0-11125 GCA_964619855.1 uncultured Geobacter sp.
CTCTTTAATCCGCTTCGGAGCCGACACTGACCTGATGCACGAATTTCTTAAAGAAATTGGATTTAAAGGTATAAAGCGGCTATTGATGGGGTTTCGCGGGGGTTATTGAATTGACTTTTAGTCAACACATTGTAATCACTGGTTATTTTTGAACGAGACTATTCACCATAAAGTCAACCACACTATTGACAGCCCTCCGCGACCTTGCCTGACTGTATCGCGTGTAAACTTGGGTCATGGCAACGGAAGAGTGGCGCAGATGTTTACTGACGGCGTATATATCCCCGGTTGCCTCATACAAAACGGTTGCCGACATGTGCCGGAACATGTGCGGGCTCATCTTAATTCCGGTCTTTTTCTCCGCTGCTCTTAACGCTCTCTCAAGCCCCGTGTAAGCCGTCCCGGTTCGTGATGAGGGGAAGAGCAGTCCCGATTCTTTTTTGTTGGCCTCAAGCCAAACCTGCAAGCTATCCGGTATAGCAATCATCTCCTGTACTCCGGTTTTTGTCTCGGTCAGTCGGATAGCACCCCCTGTGTAATTTTCCCATCTCAGTTTTTTCGCTTCGTCCCACCGCATACCGGTGAACAGCATCAGTGAAAATAGCATCCGATGATCCTCTTTCCTTATGGCCGCAAGAAAGGCAAGCACGTCCTGGGGGGTGGGGAGCTGCTTAATTTTTGACTGATACTCTGGCATCTCAATTTCAAAACTCAGCTTTTCGGCATACCCTCGCTTTACCATCCAGCCGATCATGGCTTTCAGATGATTCAGGTCGGCGCGGTAGTTGACGCTAGTGTGATTCAAGCCGTAAGCGTCGAGTATCCGCTGGTCGAGATCCTTCACCCTGTATTTGCCAAGAACGGGCAATATCCACACTTCCAGCCGTCTTTTTTTCCGACTGAGCGTGTACTCTGCCAGCTTACGGATATTCTTGGCCCATAGCAGGTATTCGTCAACTACTGTAGATAGAGTGGGGTGCAGGACGGCGGCGGGTTTCGTGGTTTCCATCGAGGCTTTCACTTGTTCAGCTTCCGAATACGACTTACAGGTGATACGTTCACGCTTGCCGTTGATATAGCCGTCGAGTTGATACCAGCCGGGGTGCGTCCTATGGGGGCGGATGATCATTGAATAACCTTCTGAAACCCAATTTTACCCTTCACTTTGTCTGCTAGATTGTCTACTACATCTAAAAGTTCTCGGTTATCCTTATCCGCTTCAAATGATTCGATTGTGTCACCTTTTTTGTTTTTAACTTGGGCGACTATCTCAATATCATATAGCCTCTTGTGAGACAGACCTGTAAATGTATGGCGTTCTTTTATTTCAACATCAATCTTTGAGAACTTACCAGTCAACACGTAGTCAGTCAGAGAGCAATCATTTTTAACTATAAGCTCTACATCATCTTCCATCTCTTTGTTAATTGCAGCAGCAAGCTGGTCTCGTATCTTATCTGCAACGTCTTGCTTGATTTGAGTGGGGTCATTAGTTAGATAACTTGCAGTATCAAATGGAGTGATACATATTGAGCCCGTACGTGGCGTGTATTTAGCGCATCCCGCTAGACCTGCAATAGCTACAACCAATATTAGTATTTTCATTTTCCCTCCGGTTGTTGTATATCTTCATCAATGCAAAACGCCGAAGAGGGAATGACTGAAAGAGTTGTCCTTCGGCTGACTCCGACGATGAAACTTCAGCTTGTTGCGCTATCTGCAAAACGACATCAGACCGTATCCGAGTATGTAAGATGGCTCGTTGAGCGGGAAGCAAAAAAGCTGTAATCCCTTCGTAAGTCCGTCCACATAAACCTCACCTAGTTTTGTACGCACAACATTAAAATAAAATTAATATTAAATTTATTGCTACTAAAAA
The DNA here is from genome assembly GCA_964619855.1 of uncultured Geobacter sp. GTDB lineage: Bacteria > Desulfobacterota > Desulfuromonadia > Geobacterales > Pseudopelobacteraceae > JACRCG01. The sequence goes on from CAZUGI010000018.1 coordinate 1,880, forward strand.
CGTAATCATTATATACACCAATTACCCCATACCAAAGAAGTAGCTAAAGGGAGGCTTTAGGAGGGGTGGAAGGAGGATGTATTCCATGATCGACCCTGTTATAAAAATGCAAGTATTTAAGGCACTAACCCTTGCTCTCGGAGCCAAAGGCGCAATGAAAGCAATTTGTCAGTGGAAAGATTCTGTATGTCATCCCAGACCAGTTTCAAATCCGGCGATAACTTGTAATTCCTAATATCCTCTTCTGACACTCCCAACGCTTCACATAACCCGGCCATTATTTTATGTCCGGGTTTTCTTTCGTTACGCTCTAGTGCTGATAAATATTTAGGGCTGATGCCCATAATGGCGGCTAAATCTTTTTGCGTGAATTTATGCTCCTCTCGAATCCTCCTAATATTTTCCCCAATACTATCCATGTAATATCTCCCTAATTAATTAAAACTTAGAATATCTTAATTGTAGAATAATATCTTTTGATTGTTTTTTGCAACAAAAAAGTTACATGAGTATATTTTTTTGATTGACAGGTAAATCAATTTGATTTAGTTGTAAACCATAAAAGAAATCAACAGGGGGTACAAATGGAAGAACTTAGCAATCTAAATATCAAGCTACCGCAGGACAAGCGGCAAAACCTGAATAGTCTTGCACGTGAAAAAGGTGTGTCCGTTGCTGGGCTGGTCCGTATGGCTATTTACGAAATGCTGGAGAAGGAAATTGAGAAGAAGGCCGCTTAAGCCATGACCCTTGACCGCGAAGACATCCAAGCAATAGCCCGCGCCGTTGCAGCCGAACTCCGGCGCAACGAGTCAGACACTGACGACATAGCACACGCGGTCAGGACTATGACCATTCCGGAACTCAAGAAGTACATGAAAGAAAGGGAGAAGTAAATGAAAACACTCAGCAAAGAACTCACAAAATGGCGGCTGGACGTTGACTACATGATTAAGGTGCTGCTGGCAATCGGGATCACGCTGCTCGTCTTCGGTATCGCTATCATGGCGGTGTCATGATTGAAAGCCCTTGGAGCCGTCAAAGAAGGGAACGGAAGAAGCGTAACCGTCAGATAGCCTCCTGCATCTTCTGGATATTCATCCTGCTCATGATGCTTGGGTTGGCAGGGGAGAGTGACTACCAGAGCGCTCAGGATGGAAATAAAACAGCTCAAGGGAGGTGGTGAATTGAATGTCAGTGAACCGGAAACCTGCGAAGAAGATGGTCATGACTGGCTATATCTTGGCGAGGCTGGTGGAGAGTCATTCTTCAAGTGCAGAAGGTGTGGATTGCCGGAAGAATAGAAACGGCCTGCGGGAACAGGCCGAATCCAAGGGAACTTGCAACAGGAATCTCTAAGGTTTTAATCCTACCGCAAGCCTCCCAAATAATCAAGGGGGAATCAATGTACAGGCCAACGAGCAATATCAACACATCAATATCCTACATCTGCCTGCAATGTGGGAAGCCGATCAGCGTGCAGTTCAGTGTCACGCATTCCAGCCAAGCGAACGGTGATATCAGTCTGGAAGCAAACGCATCCATTGAACTGTGTCCAGTGTGCGATAAGGCGCACAAGGATCTGATCCGCGACTTGTGGAACGCTCTGTCATGGGAGAAGAGGGGCCAGTTTGACAGTCCCATTCTTGACGACATGGAGCGAGAGATGAGAGTCAGACAGGGTATTGAATATATGGGGGTGGCTGTATGAAATGCCCAATCTGCAAAACCAAAATGGACAACGTAAACGGGTGGTTGTGGGAATGTCCGGCGTGCGACCATAAACCCATCATCGATGGCGGCCGCTACAGGGAACCACGCGGCGGACTGTCCGATCACTACAATTCCCGCTTTGCGCGGGTGGAGGTATCGCATAAATGAGCAATTTAGCCGAAAAACTGTCAGATAGTCCGGAGCTTGAGCCCGGCATTCATCACAACATTCCAGCAAGTTTTTACCACTCGCTGCCGTACGTCAGCAGTTCATATCTTAAAAAGCTTCGCAATAACCCTTTTTCAGCACAACAGCCAACTGAAGTTACAGCAGCCATGAACGTGGGTAGCGCGGTTCATGTGTATGTCCTGGAAGGTGAGGCGGCATTTTTTGACGAATTCTCAGTCGCTCCTTCCTGTGACAAGCGGACCAATGCCGGAAAGGCTCAGCTTGCCGAGTTCCAGGCCAACAACATCGGCAAGACCATTATCACAATAGAAGAATTTGAGACGGTCCTGGCTTGTCATAAATCACTCAATGAGCATCCGCTTTCGTCACTCTTCCTGATGGAGAGTGCAGGACAGCCGGAAGTTTCACTGATCTGGGATGACAAAAAAACCGGCCTGCGCTGCAAGGCACGTCTTGACAGGCTGCCAGACAATTCAAAGAAAACGGCGTTCGACCTCAAAACGTGCCGGGATGCAAGCCGACGTGGATTCATGCGAAGCATCTGCGACCTCAACTACGATATCCAGGCCGGCCATTATGTAAACGGTGCCATTGCCTGCGGCCTGGAGATTGACGCATGGATCTTTATTGGTGCTCAGACCACCGGCACCAATCAGGTGATTTGCGCGATGCTGGAAGAAGAGTGGTTGGCGTATGGGCGAGAAGAAGCTCAGCAGATGATTCGGTTCGAGGCCGAGTGCCGCAAAATGGGACGTTGGCCAAATATCGAATTACCAGACGGCTGCCCATCTATTGCCGGGCTCACCCCGCATGACCTTCTTGAGGTCTTTCAATTACCCAAATGGAGAATGTAAGGGAACCCACCAGAGGCGGTTCAAGTGCGATTTGAGCGCACCGGGAAAGGCATGGAGTCATGGGAAAACATTGTGGAGGATGCCCATGTTACCGAAGGAAGAAATCTCGCCACCACTCTCGACCGCCGACTATGAGCAGGACCGGGAGAAGTACTGAGCCCTGACAGCCAGGAAAGACTGGCACCCTACAAATCAATGGAGGCCATCATGGCAAGCGATAATCTACCTGAAAAACCAAAATTCGAACTCATGGCCATGTCGGCTCATGCACTGTTCGCAAAAGTAGCTGGCGAAGAAACCTGGATGAAAGAGATCGGTTTTGCTCTCCAGATCCTCCGCGGGAGTGAGTACCTGCAGAAGTGTGCGCTTACCCCTGCCGGTGCCGATTCGATCAAGAACGCCGTGGCCAACGTTGCACTCTGCGGCACAACCCTTAATCCCGCACTCAAGAAGGCCTATCTGGTTCCGCGCAAGGTCAATAACGTCATGCTCTGCTGTCTCGATATGTCTTATATGGGGCTGGCAGGTATCGCAATGGATAGTGGGAGCGTCACACACATTGCGCCACGTCTGGCCTACACATTCGACAAGTTCTCCTATGAAGAGATCGACGGTGAGCCACACATCAGTCACACCCCAAATATGGCGCCGCCTGCTGAGTTCTGCAATGGACCGGCTAAGTTCTGGGATTATCTGATTTGCGGATATGTCGTGGCCACACTACATAACGGGACCAGGATCATTACTCAGCCACTGCCAAAATGGAAACTCGACAAGGCCATGAAGACCAGCATGACCACCAGCGAGAAAACCCCCTGGAGAACTCACCCTGACGAGATGTGCATGAAAACGCTCGTCAAACACGCCTACAAGCTGTTGCCGCAAACCGATCGCATGAGCCAGGCAGTTGAAGTGCTTAATGCCCATGAAGGCATTGATTTGAGCGGGAAGGTTGCAAGCAGCAACAAGGCTAAGGATGTGGTTTCTCGCTTCACTGATGCCGAGGACGCAACCATTGTGCAGTCCTCAGGCCAGACCAGCAATGAAAGCGTCGACACTTCAACCGGTGAAATCAAGGACGGTGGACCTAAGACCTGTAAAGCCTGCACAAAGGGGTTAATTGAAGGTAAGTGCATTAACCCGAATTGTGGCGAGTATGTTCCAACGGATGATGATCTGTTCGGCGGGGACGGCAAGAAGTAGTGAGTCACTGAATTCAACCAACTACCTGGAGGATATATGAGCACCGAAACAAGAGAACTCCGCTGTGAACTGACAGAGGCAGACATAAACGAGAGAGCCAAGGAAGCGGCTACGCTCTGGATCGAAGTTGCCAAGCTTGAGGGCGAAAGGCGCGGCATTAACGAGGCTATCAAGCCACGCAAAGAGCGCATGGACGTTCTCGCATACATCGTTGAGAGCGGCATGGAAGATCGAATGGTTGAGTGTTACTGGCGCTACGATTGGGAGAACCGGATTAAGTTTCTACACCGTGGCGATAATGATGCCTTCATTGAGCAGCAGCCGATTCGGGATCACGAGCGGCAGACAGTTATCCCATTTGCAGCACCAACCAAAGAGCCCACAATGTTCGATCCTTGCCCCTCCGGCCCGTGCGTCATGGTCAAGTGTGGCTCAACCTGCGCCCCGGCCTTTTGCGGCAAGCAACCCCCTCCAGTTTCCGATGCTGCCCCGTTGTTCAAGATTTCCGCTGCCAGTTGTGAACACCCTATTTCAGCGCGGTTTCAGGACAGCAACGCGCTGATTTGCGAAGCGTGCGGGACGGTGCTTGATACCCATCTAACAGAGCCGGGAGCTGTTGAGGTTGAGACATCGAAACAGGAAGAGTGCGACAATGTTTGTCCATCATATTCACCCGAAAATGAGACTCAAGCGGATTTGGATTTAACAAATGAACGCCAAACGTCAACTTGCTCAAATTCACAAACTGAACTTTCATGCTTGACCACTGAAGCACCTAACAAGTCCCGCGCCTGCTGTATGCCGTATGACCGTAAGTTTACCGTTATCAACGGTATCAGCGTCATGTACTGCACGAAATGCCTGCTGGTTCATCGGAAGATCGACAAGAAGACGGAGAAGGAAGTTGCGTTTATTACCGGTGAAACCATCCCCCCTGAGTTTGCCACAGGTCAGCCCTTCCGGGTGTATGACGCGCACGCCCTGAATGAGACAACCTGTCAAATCTGCAAACAAATCGGTTCAACCCGCCTGATTCTCAAGCATCTCAAGGAGGCGCACAACCTGACACCCGAGCACTACCGTAAGCAGCTCGGGCTTAATAAGGCAGAATTCAACCGTCAGTTCCAGACTGCATTGGAGTACATGGAGAAGGATGGGAAGGTGGCAGCATGACCTTCAGGCACGGCAACAACAAATCCTTCGCTCTCGGGCGGCTTAAGACTGGAGCACTCAACAAAACAGAAGCATTGTATCAGCGAGAACTTGAACTCCGGAAGATGGCGGGTGAAGTCGCTTGGTACAAATTCGAGGGGCTTAAATTCCGGCTGGCTGATAACACATTCTATACCCCTGACTTCGCCGTGATGCTGACTGATGGCACAATGGAAGCGCACGAAGTGAAAGGTCACTGGCAGGACGATGCACGGGCGAAAATCAAGATTGCTGCTGATATGTATCCGTTCCGCTTCATCGCCGTGAAGGTACAGGCGAAGAAGGCCGGGGGCGGGTTCAGTGTGGAGGAGTTTTGAAATGAGCCGAGCACAAGAAACCCTCTTTGAGGGCGAGCGCCAAACTATGACCGAAGCCATTGAGTTGACCACAGCATCAATGAATGTCTACGGCCCACTTTACGATCACTGGGTTATCGCGTACAGCGGCGGGAAAGACTCAAGCTGTGTTGCAACCCTTATTCCTCAGCTCATAGCCAACGGGAATATCCCGAAGCCAAAGTCACTGACAATCCTCTACGCCGACACCCGCCTTGAACTCCCTCCACTGCAAAACTCGGCTATGGCTATGCTGGACAAGTTACGGTCAATCGGCTGCGAGTGCCACGTTGTACTGCCACCGATAAAAGATCGGTTCTTCGTGTATATGCTCGGGCGTGGTGTCCCGCCACCCTCTAACACGTTCCGCTGGTGTACATCCCAGATCAAGATTGAGCCAATGATGGCCGCTCTTGCTGACTTGCGCAAAAAGTATGACCAGAAGTTTCTCATGTTGACCGGCGTCCGAGTTGGGGAATCGGCACAACGTGACGCGAGGATAGCACTGTCATGCGGCAAAAACGGGGCAGAGTGCGGCCAGGGATGGTTCCAGGAGACCACCCCTGAGTATGTTGCTGACACCCTGGCACCTATCCTTCATTTGCGACATCAAAAACAAGCTTGACCACGGCTGTGTGCTGAGTGAGAAGCAGGTTACTAAACTTGAAGAGTTATTTGAACGCTACTAAGCCAAAGGAGATATCTGATGCAGGAATATAGCCATCCAAATGGAAGCCGCGCCGTTGATGTACTTAGAGGTAATACCGTGGAAGAGCTCAGGGCCAACATGGAAGAGAACCGCAAGAAGCGTAACTCTCAAGGCTACAATTTCATAGGTGAAAGAATGCTTACACCTAACTCGAAATGCACATGCGGAAGCGGCAAGAAGATTAAGCGCTGCTGCAGGTTCCTGTCATGAGTACAAAAATACACTGGGCAGACGAAACGATTAATCCCGTAGTCGGCTGCTCGAAGATCAGCGAGGGGTGCCAGAACTGTTACGCTGAGAAAATGGCGCGGCGGCTGGCGTGCATGGGAAAAGAGCAATACAAAGAAGTTGTAACCCCGGCGTGTGGAGAGTGGAACGGCAAGACAGCTTTCGTCCCCTCGGAACTAGAGAAGCCCTACAAGTGTCAAGCGCCGCGGTCTATTTTCGTTTCGAGCATGGGGGACCTGTTCCATAAGTCGGTGCCGTTCGAATGGGTTGATGAGGTAATGCGTATGATTGCAAACAACAGCCGGCACACATTCATTTTTCTGACGAAGCGGCCCGAACGGATGAAGCAGTATTTTGATTTGTGCGATCGGGAATTAGTCGAAACATTGACGGCATATTACCAGCTTTCACATGGCACGGATCCTTACAATCTTGCCGAAAATTGGCCTCTACCCAATCTCGTCCTCGGCGTGTCAGTCGAAAATCAGCAAGCGGCAGATGAGCGGATACCGATCCTGCTGCAGATACCGGCTGCAAAGCGGTTTATCAGCATAGAGCCGATGATTGGGCTGGTTGATTTAGACAGAGGCGGTTTTTCATTTCTGCGCAACCTGAAATCTCCACAAGGTAAAAAATGGCCAGCCCTTGACGGCGTAATCCTCGGCGGCGAATCCGGCAGCGAAGCGCGGTCCATACAACCTGATTGGGTACGTACCATTCGCGACCAGTGTGCAGCAGCAAATGTGCCGTTCATGTTCAAGCAGTGGGGCGAGTGGGGGCTCAACTGGTACAACGATGGTGCTGGTAATAAAATACCTGGCTCAGAGTGGACGGACAGGATGGGTAAAAAGGCCGCAGGTAATTCTCTTGACGGCAAAACTCATACTGAGCTGGCGTGGAGCGTACGGAAATGAACCATGCCGACCTCGTGAAAATTGCGGAAAAGTGGCTGCTCGGCACGCGCAAGTGCTCTTTTGTCTTCACCGAACTTGCATGCATACACACATCTGAAATACCAGACGCAATCGGCTTTCGTGACGGTCACACAATACTGGTTGAGTGCAAGACCAGTCGAGCAGATTTCCTCTCTGATAAAAAGAAGTATTTCCGCCGCAATACTTACATGGGCGCCGGGTCATATAGGTTCTTTATGGCCCCCAAGAACATGATTTCCATACAAGACTTGCCGCAGGGGTGGGGATTGGTTGAGGTCACCGATAAAGGCAGGCCACGGCAGGTATGGGGGCATAAAAGTAATATTTATTCTCAACCAAACCCTTTTCACTTTGAGCGTAATTTACAAGCCGAGTACGGCATGATGGCCAGTGCCTTACGGCGTCTACATCTTCGCGGAGTGCTTCCAATGATCTACGATAATCCATTTAAACCAGCCGGAGAGTTGAAATGACAGAGGATCTCTTCAAGAAGCACCTCAACAATTTCATTGCCAAGCATGGCATTACGTCAGACCTCACATGCCGACATAACAAGCTCGAATGCGAAGTGTCTGAACTGGATGAGGCAATCCTTGACGGTGACAAGGCCGAGATCATCAAAGAAGCGGCAGACGTGGCAATCATCGCGTTTCACATCATGTGCATCTGCGGCGTTACATCGCCATTACATACCATGTTTTTGAAGCTCGAAGAGGTGGCTGTAAGGCCAAAGTATCAACAGAGAGCGAAGAGGATTCTGGAACAGATAAAGGATCCAAAGTGACTGACCAGCATTCCGCTTTTTATCTCTCCCTCTGCCTCGTAATCCTCGAAACGGTAAAGGATCAAGAGAGGCCCAAATCGGCACGCCACAACCGGTTGAGTAACGTGGTTGATGGCGTGTCACGGGCAGTGGATATTTACAGACCAGAGGCGTGGGGGCGGGATGATCTGGATAAGGCCTGCGCTGTGATCGATCGGCTGGATGTGCTGGTTAAAGAGTTTTACCCGAGCATGGATGATCATGTGATTGAGTATCAGATTTAAGTTTCAAGGGGGCGGGAATGAGATACCGAAAGGGACGGCCTGCGATACGTGTAAGCGATAAATCAATGGTTATCCATAGAGACAAATTAAAGTGTATTCAGTGCGGTAAGGACCTAGTTTTATCATCTCCCACGTCACTCAGTAATGGAGCATTCCACCATATAGTTCCATTGGTTTACGGTGGAGAAAATAATCACTTCAATCTTTGCTCGCTGTGTGTGTCTTGCCATAACAAATCGCATAGCGGCAGAGAATCTAAAGAAAAATACCTTGATATGTACAGTAAATACATTACTAACAGATTTTTATGGGAGCGTGAAAATGTCCCGTCCGCGTAAAGCCACCATTGATTATTTCCCTCACCAGACTGAGCACGGCAAGACTATTTTCATTCTCCAGGGCAAATGGGGGAACGATGGTTATGCCGTGTGGTTCAAGATTTTAGAATATCTAGGTGCCAGTGATGGGCAGTGGATTAATTGTAATGATTTGGCAACCTGGAAGCACTTGGCTGCATACACTGGAGTTTCAGAAATAATCTTAAATGAGATCCTCGACACCCTCTCTGAATTATCTGCTATCGATCCCGAGTTATGGGGAAACAAGGTTATCTTCTCTCAGAATCTTATCGACAATACAACTGATGCGTACAGAAGAAGACTTGACCGGCTCCCAACACGTCAAAAGGTTATTGTCAGTTTAAAGGGATTAATACCGTCATTTATCCCGCTAAACGAACAAAACGACGGCAATAATCCCGTAGACTCGACATTAACACCACAAAGGGAAAGGGAAAGGGAAAGGGAAAGGGAAAGGGAAAG
>CAZUGI010000018.1:11225-34705 GCA_964619855.1 uncultured Geobacter sp.
AAAGGGAAAGGGAAAGGGAAAGGGAAAGGGAAAGGGAAAGAAAAGATAAAGGCATTAAAAGCAGCTGCATGTCGAACGCTGATCAAGAAGAGGTTCCGTTTCCCGAAGAAGCCAAAACCGCAGCAGCTGTAAAAATCATGTCTCTCTCTCAAATCAATGACCTCTACACCAAACATCTTCGCCAACTCGTAAACGGTCAAACTCAGAGCCTGATGGACATTTGCAAGCTCTACCCCCCAGAGGTGATAACTGAGGCGTTTGAAGCGGCAGGCGCGGCAGGCGTGCAAAAGCTCAACTGGGTACGCAAGCGGCTAGAGAGCAGGAAATCACAGCAGGATGATGATTTTTGGGACAATCTCGGCAAGGGTACTGCGGAGGCTACGGCATGAACATCGAACTTTTCAAATCATGCGTTAAGACCATCCAGGTCAACCTCGGCAGAGAGTACGCAAAGGACGGCATCAACAAGGTCTGGCAGGCGGTCAAGGATGACCCTGATCAGGCCATGATGAACGCTGGTGATTGGGTGTTGCTCAACTACGTCAGCCTGCCACCTCCGGCCAAGATCATGGAAGCGATAAAGGCCGAAGCGAAGAAGATCAAGCTGGAAGAGTCACGTAATCGTGAGTCAGTATGGGAAGCGCAGAAGGAGAAGCGCAGTGAAGGGCCAATGCTTGCGGCGAACGTTAGGGACCTTCACTCGGATATGGCGCACATGTGCATGAAGTTGATGAGCAGTAAAGAGCCCAGGGAGACTAAACTGGACGCGTTCAGGCATATGGAGCAAAAGTTTCCCGGTGTTGGCTGGCTGGAGGAAGGGGTTAAGCTGGATAAGTACTATCGGGAGCATCCATAGGACGAAGCAGCTTGATGCACAGCAGCCAAATTCACTCACTATGATGGATATTATGACAACACCAAACACAGCATCATACCTGCCACTCTATGGCGCTGAATGGAAGCAGGCACGGAGAATATACCTCAGGTCGCACCCTTTGTGTGTAGACTGCCAGAAGCAGAGCAGGATTGTTCAAGCCACGTACCTTGATCACATCAAACCACACAAGGGAGATCTCACGTTGTTCTGGAATCAATCCAACTGGCAGGGTCTATGTCACTCATGCCACTCAAGGAAGACAGCACAGCAGGATGGAGGATACGGCAACGCACCATCAAACAAACCATCTAAGGCATGCGGCCTGGACGGGATACCAACGGACAGCAGACACCACTGGAAGGGGTAGGGGGTTAAATCTCTACAACCTCTTCAGAGATTCAGCGTGTCCCAACCTCCGCTTGCACAAAACCACGATTTTAACAGGGGGTCAAATGGCAGGTGCATTCAAGCCAACAATTGTGAAGTCAGTTAAGGGTACTGAGCGACCAGGCCGGACGAATCCGAATGAGCCGAATCCGGATATTGTCATCCCGGATCCGCCGCACCACCTTTCGAAGCATGCACGTGAAGAATGGAATCGAATGGCGCCGATCCTTTTTGACATGGGTCTCATTGCTGAATCAGATCGAGCTGCATTCGCTATGTACTGCCAGGCCTGGGGCGATCACGTCAAGGCTGAGTACATGATCCGGAAACATGGTGCCGTGGTAAAAACCAGTAATGGCAACTTAGTCCAGTCTCCTTGGGTGGGGATCAGTAACCGGGCTAAACTGATTGCTCACAAATTCCTGGTGGGCTTCGGCATGACTCCGGCAGATCGGAGTCGTGTCACGGTTAAGAAGGATGAGGCGAAGAAGGATCCGGCTAAGAGGTTCTTTAAGTGACCGACCGCGCCACACAATACGCATTGTCTGTCACCTCTGGCGAGATCATAGCAGGCCCACACGTAAGGGACGCATGCAAGCGACACTTACATGATCTGGAACATGCTCACGAACGCGGACTGAACTACAATGAACACGATGCATCTGAGGCAATAGCGTTCTTCGAGGAGTGCCTTTGCCTTAATGGTGGACAGTTCGAGGGCAAACCCTTCCTGCTGATCACGTGGCAGTGCTTTATTGTCGGTTCTATTTTTGGATGGAAGCGTTCAGATGGTAGTCGTAGGTTCCGGGTTGCCTATGTCGAGACGCCAAAGGGCTCCGGAAAGTCACCCTTGTGTGCTGGGATCGGACTCAAGGGATTAATGGCGGACGACGAGCCCCGTGCAGAGATTTACGCGGCCGCAACGTTCCGAGAGCAGGCCATGGTATTGTTTCGTGACGCAATCGCGTTTTTTGACCAATCTCCGGCCCTTCAGGATAGACTTATTGCATCAGGTACAGGCGCTCAACGTTGGAATTTGGCATATCCTTCGAAGTCGAGCTTCTTCCGAGTCATATCATCCGAGAAAAAAGGCCAATCAGGCCCACGGCCACACATGGCGCTGCTTGATGAGATCCATGAGCATCGAGACGGCACCGTAATTGAGATGTTACGTGCAGGTTTCAAGTTCCGCCGGCAGCCGTTGAGCGTGATGATTACCAACAGTGGCCACGATAAGTCCTCGGTTTGTTGGGAATATCACGAAATGGGCGCTAAGATAGCTGCAATGCAGCTGGAGAATGACGCCTTCTTTGCTTACATCTGCAGACTGGATGAGGAAGATTTGAAAGATGACGCCTTCCTTGATGATGAAATGCTCTGGCCAAAGGTCAACCCGTCGCTCCAGGAGGCCAATATACCCGGATATGACTACATCCGGGAGCAGGTCAAAGAAGCCAAGGGCATGCCGGCTAAAATGTCCACGGTCAAGCGGCTGTCTTTCTGCGTCTGGACTGAAGGCACCAATCCGTGGATCAGTGGTGACGTGTGGATGGGATGCAGAGATGGGGACTTTGGCGAATCTTTGCTGATTGGACGGCGCTGTACCGGGGGATTAGATTTATCCAGTACAACCGACCTCACCGCACTTGCACTGCTGTTTGAACCAACCGAAGGTGACCCGGTGTATCGACTGCTGGTGTACTTTTGGCTGCCGGGCGATGGCTTACAGCAGAAAGTAGATAAAGACCGGGTGCCTTACATTGCCTGGAGAGATGCGGGGCATCTCACAGCTCTGGATGGTAGAGCAATCAACAAGCTTGCCGTCCTCCAGGAGCTGGCCGGGGTCACCGAAAGATATGACGTTGCCTGTATTGCATACGATCGGTGGAGGATTGAAGATCTGAAAATGATTGCTGACAACGAAGGCATTGACATAATCATCGGAGAGTTCAACGAAAAGCTGGATATCTGGGAGTTCAAGGGCGAGGGCATTCCTATGATAGGATTTGGCCAGGGATTCAAGGAAATGGCACCAGCTCTGGATAAATTCGAGGGAATGCTGTTGAACGGGCAACTAAAGCACAACGGCAATCCGGTCCTAACCTGGAACGCAGCCAACGCCGTGACGGTTGAAGATCCTGCAAAAAACAGGAAAGTGGCTAAGGACAAATCAACCGGGCGTGTTGACGGTATAGTTGCCGCGGTTATGGCGTGCGGGATATCCGGGATGAAGACGGAAACCGATAGTATTTACGAAGATAGAGGTGTGATAATGGTGTAAATCGCCATTAAAATGACGTTCGCCAGTATAATGACGATTTACAGTTGACAATTAGCTTTTTCTTGGTAAACTTGCCACGATAAGTTTCTAGCCAACGTCGTGAGACGTAGGGGAACAATTTGAAAGCACCGTCCACCGCAGTCATGCAGGAGGTCCTTGCCGTAATCGGCTTGGGCCTTTTTGCCTTTGGTGTCTGGCAAATTTACCCCCCAGCTTGCTACATCCTCACCGGTTTAATTCTCGCACTCCCCCTGCTTCTGCAAATCAGGAGCGTTAAGTAATGGGCCTCATTTCTGAACTTTTCCAACCGCAAGCCCTTTCCCTCGACTCTCCCGCACTCGCTGAGCTCATACGCTCCGCTGGTGGTTACAGCAGCGCGACCGGGATGAGCATCAACCCCGAGACGGCCATGAGACAGGCGGCGGTTTATGGGTGCGTCAAGGTACTAGCTGAAGACGTCGGGCAACTCCCATTGAACATGTTTCAGCGCACGTTCAAGGCAGGCAGGGAAGGCAGAGAACGTGCAGTAAAACATCCTCAGTATCCAATGATGAAATTGCGACCCAACGGATTCATGACATCGTTCAATTTCCGTGAAATGTTGACCGCCCATAATGCTCTTCGGGGCAATTCATTTGCTGAAATAATTCGAATCGGTCCTAAAGTGAAAGCCCTTCATCCAATTCACCCTGATAGCGTTGAAATCAAGTGTGATAACTCATGGGATATCAAGTACCACGTTAGAGATATTTCAGGCAGGACAAGAATCCTTGACCGTTCCGAAGTGCTGCATATTTGCGGCATGACGTTGAATGGATACAGTGGAGTTTCTCCTATCGCTTACGCACGAGAAACCATCGGACTGGCTATGGCAACCGAGAAATACGGCGCTCAGGTATTCAAAAACGGTGCGAAAATGGGCGGATTGCTCATGTATCCGGGCAAGTTCAAGTCATCAGAGACAGGGCAGAAGGTCGCAGAATCATTTGACCAGGCGTCAAGTGGAGAAAATTCCCATAAAACCGTACTTCTCGAAGAGGGGCTGAAGTGGGAAAAAATCAGCATGACTTCCGACGATGCTCAATTTCTTGAAACGCGAAAGTTTCAGATCCCCGAAATAGCCAGATTTTTCCGCATGCCGTTGCATAAGATCCAGGAGATGGAGCGCGCCACCTTCTCGAATATCGAGCAGCAGTCACTTGATTACGTAATCAGCACTCTCGGACCTTGGATTTGCCGGTGGGAGCAGGCGCTTAACCTGGCACTACTGACAGAGAAGGAGCAGGAAGAATACTATTTCGAGTTCAACGTAGATGGCCTTCTCCGTGGCGACATCAAGAGTCGGTATGAGGCGCATTCCCGCGGGATACTTGCCGGGTTTCTTAATCGTAACGAGGCGCGGCAGATGGAAAACCGTGATTCGGTTGAAGGTCTTGACGAATTCCTCACACCTACCAACATGGCGCTGGCTGGCAGCGAGCAGAGTAACCAGCAGGGGGGCAACAATGCCGCGCAATAACAGCTGGTATAGAATCGAGAATAAATCAGCAGAGACGGCTACCATCTACATTTATGATGAGATTTCGAGATGGGGAGTCGCAGCTAAAGAGTTTGTAAAAGACCTGAATGACGTTACCGCAAAAACGATCAATCTCCGAATCAACTCACCAGGCGGAAACGTATTCGATGGAGCTGTTATCCATAATGCCCTCAAAGAGCATGCAGCAACAGTGAATGTGAAAGTCGATGGCCTTGCAGCTTCAATCGCCTCTGTAATTGCCATGGCTGGCGACTCCATCCACATGGCATCAAACTCCATGATGATGATCCATAAAGCCTGGACATATTCAGCCGGTAATGCCGACGAAATGAGAAAAACCGCTGACCTGCTCGACAAGGTTGATGAAACTATCGTTACCACGTACGCGAACCGAACCGCTAAAGGGGTCAGCTCAATCAAGCAGATGATGGCTGACGAAACATGGATGACTGCCGATGAGGCCAAGTCGCATGGGTTTGCTGATACTATCGGAGACGATGACCAGGAAGAGAAAGCACAGGCCAGTTACGACATAAGCACGTACAACTATGCCAAAGTGCCGCAAGCTGTCCTTACAGAATATGGCAAAAAGCACAACGAGCACACAGAGCGCGACATTGAACAACTCCTGCGGGATGTTGGGGTATCAAGAGCGCAGGCCAAAGCCGCAGTTGCAGTTATCCGGGAGCAAGTTCCGCGGGATGCTGAACTTGACGAAGAAGCAGCAATGAGGGTATTAGCCGCCATAATCAGACTATAACCACAAAAGGGAACGTCGGGAGACTGTTCCGAAGGAGACCGAACCATGAACGAGCTTTTGCTTGCACTTCAGAAAGCCTTTGAAGATTTCAAAATTGCCAACGACGCACGTCTGAAGCAGATCGAAGCCAAAGGCCACGCCGATCCACTGCTTGAAAACAAAGTCGACACAATCAACGCGGCGATCACCAACCTCGAAGCTGAGATTGTGAAGATGAAAACCGTAAATTCCGGAGGTGGCGTCTCCGATCAGGACCGCGCACGAGCTGCACACCGCACAGCGTTCAACGCCTTCACCCGTCAGGGTATCGATGCGGGACTCCGAGACCTTGAAATCCAGGCCGCAATGTCTGTCGGCACAAGCGCTGACGGTGGTTTTACCGTCCCTGTTGAGCTTGACCGCAACATCCAGGCCCTGATGCTCAACACAAACCCTATGCGTCAGCTCGCCAATGTTGTCCAAGTTGGAAGCCCGACCTATCAGAAGCTCGTTGCCATCCACGGCGCTGCTTCCGGGTGGGTAGGTGAAACCGCAGCCCGCGGTACTACCAACTCTCCACAGTTCGCACAGGTCACCCCATTCATGGGCGAATTGTACGCCAACCCCAAAACCACACAGCAACTGCTTGATGATGCCTTCTTTGATGTTGAGGCATGGCTTGCTGGTGAGATTGCAGACCAGTTTGCAATCGCTGAAGGGACTGCATTCACATCAGGAGACGGCGTAACGAAGCCGAAAGGCTTCCTTGCGTATGCTACCGCAGCCACGGTAGATGGGGTTCGTGCATTCGGCACACTCCAGCACGTACCAACCGGTGCAGCGGCTGACTTCCTGGCAGCATCTGCAACCGTATCCCCCGCTGACGTGCTCATGGATCTGATTTACTCACTGAAAGCGGCTTTCCGGGTCGGCGCATCCTGGCAGATGAACAAGCTTTCCATCGCCAAACTCCGCAAGGTCAAGGATACCGTGGGAGACTACATCTGGACACCTCCGACCGCTGAAGGTATCGCAAACGGTCAGGCCGGGGCGCTCCTGGGCTACTCCATCAACGAGAATGAGGACATGCCGGTTTTTGGGGCTAATGCGCTACCTATCGGCTTCGGTAACTGGAAAGCCGGTTACACCATCGTTGACCGCGTAGGGACTCGCGTACTACGCGACCCATTCACTGACAAGCCATACATCAACTTCTACACCACGAAGCGCGTGGGCGGGATGCTAGTTGACTCGGAAGCTATTAAACTTCTCAAGGTCTCCATTGCGTAAATTAACCGGGGAGGTGTAACAACCTCCCCGCAACAACTCCCATAGAAGAGGTAGCGGATATGGCAAAAGACAAACTCACAACCGATTCAATCAAGCCGGAAACGGAATCCGCAACAACTCCCATAGAAGAGGTAGCGGATTACGAGATCCTTGAAGACTTCAACGGCTCTCCTGATGGCTACACCGTTATCGAGTTCAAGACAGGCGCTATCATGGAAATGCCTGCATCTCTCGCTACCGTTGCACTCACTGAAGGCTGGGCCAAGCCGGTACAGGCTGAGTAATGGCTCTCAAACTTATCACAGCGCCGTCAGTGGAGCCCGTTTCCCTTGTGGAAGCCAAGGCGTATCTGTCTGTAGAGACTGACGACGATAACGTGATGATTTCCTCTTTCATTGTCTCTGCACGGGAGCAAGCGGAAGAGATCATGCGGCGTGCGCTGATCACACAAACATGGGAGCTGGTGCTTGACTGCTTCCCTGTTGAGTTCATGGTACCGCTTCCGAATTTGCAGTCTGTGACCAGCATCAAGTACATTGATGGCGCCGGTACCGAGCAGACGTTATCGGGCACGTTGTACCAGGTTGACATTGACGGTGAGCCGGGCCGGATCGTGCCGGCCTATGGTTGCGCCTGGCCTATTACTCGAAGCCAGATCAACGCGGTTCGAGTGCGTTACGTTGCCGGTTATGGGTTGGAAGTAGACGTACCGCAGAAAATCAAGGAATTCATTATTGCGAACGTAACGGCAAAGTACGACGGGCGCGGATCAGATGTCGCAACGGTCTGCGAAGGGCTCCTTGATAGCTTCAGGGTGCTCAGATGGTAATCAGAGCCGGGGCATTGCGTCACAGGGTCACTATACAGCGTAAAACTGCTACTGTTGACACGCATGGCGGACCGATCGAAACATGGGAAACTGTGTGCAGCATATCGGCAAGTATCGAACCACTGCAGGGCCGTGAATTTATAGCGGCTCAAGCGGTAAACGCAGAGATAACCGGCAAGATCCGGATTCGTTACCGCTCAGACATAACGGCATCGATGCGGGTCCTGTTCGGGGCGAAGATATATAACATTCTGTCGGTCATCAACCCGGCAGAGCTCAATCGAGAACTCGTGTTGATGGTATCTGAAGGGCTTAACGAGGGATAGCATGTCAATCGAACTCGACATACAAACGCTGCTCGGGGCTTTGGTCTCGGGGCGCTGCTATCCACTGGTTGCTCCTGATTCGGTCGTCAAGCCCTACATCACGTTCCAGGTAATCACCGAAAAAGAGCTTGTAGTTTTGGACGGCCCAACTGGTACCGAAAACAAGACCGTTCAGGTCAATGTCTGGGCAAAAACTTACGGAGAGGCTAAAACCCTCAAGCAGTCCATTAAGGATGTGATGAAAACCGCTGTATTTGCAAACATTCCCATCCCTGGTGGTGGAGACAGGTACGAACCCGAAACACAACTGTACGGGGAGATAACCGATTTCTCGGTCTGGACACAATAACACTCAACCCAACGTCGTGAGACGTTACGGAGGTATTTATCATGTCAATCGCAGCGCAGCTCGCGCAAAACTCCAAACTATTTATCTCAGGCACCGCAGGCGCGGCCAAAACAATCACGGCTATATCTGCCGGTTTTCCCGCTACGGTAACGTCCGCAGCCCACGGCCTGGCCAATGGTGATGTTGTAGTCATTGCTGGCGTAGTCGGCACTATGGGCACCGATGCAACCAATGGTGTCAACGGAAAGACATTCGTTATCAATCACGTCCTTGCTGGTTCGTTCGTTATTGAGGCAAACACGACCGGCCTTGTCTATACATCAGGCGGAACTGCAACGCCAAATACGTGGACGCAGGTTAAGGAACTGAAAGGTATTAAGCCGGGTGGAGCGTCTGCATCCAAGATCGATGTAACCGACCTGGACAGCACAGCAAAAGAATACCGCTCAGGACTGATGGATAACGGGACACTAGGTGCTGATATCCATATCCTTGAATCAGATCCGGGCCAAATCGCCATGCTCGCAGCATTTACCAATGCAACGGCGAACACCTACAAGGTTGTCACGCCATCCAAAACTCGCACATTCGCCGGAACCTGCACCAAGTTCCCGACTATTCCTGATTCCTCGGTTGACGGTGTACAAACTGGCTCTCTTGAGATCCAGATCAGCGGCGCAATAACCGTTTCGTAATTACTTCGGGAGGGGAAACCCTCCCTATTTTACATCAAGAAAGGCTCAGTAATGGCACTCGACAAATCAGCAATTCTTAAAGCAATGGCACTCAAATCAGAAACCGTAACCATAGACGGCGGAGAGGTGCTACTGCAGGAAGTCACCGCGACCGAATATATGGAAGTCTACAACAGCGATGCCGCGAAAAATGACAAAGGCGAGTTTGACGGCACGAAATTTACATCCCTACTTGCTACCAGGTGCATCATTGACAAGAAGGGTAAGCGTGTTTTTGAAGATTCTGACGCCGAACTGCTCCGAAACGGATCTACTGCCGTCTATACGAAGCTGGCCATGGCTGTCAAACGCTTATGTGGTCTCGGTGCAGAAGAAAAAAACTAAGTGACCAGCCGGACAGGTTATTTGCATTCCGGCTGGCGCTTCACCTGGGGGAAAAGAACCCTGACCAGATGTTGTCTGAGATGAGCTGCAGCACGTTTCAAGAGTGGCAGGAGTATGACTGTATTGAACCATTTGGTGAGTATCGAAGCGAATTGAGGCACGGTCAGCAGATGGCGCTAACCGCAAACCTGAACAGGGACTCTAAAAACAGACCAGAGCCTTTTACAGCAGCTGAGTTTATGAACTTCACGCCACAGCCGGAAGAAAAGATTTTGACTCCGGAAGAAATAGAGCAGCACTTCAACGGTATTTTCGGGGCGTAATGTGAACGAACTGGATAAGGCAATAAACGGGATCATTGGACAGCTTCAGGGTTCGGCACTCAAGGACGCGACAGCTGCAGCAGGAGAGGTGATATTAAAGGAAGTCCAGTCCAAAGCGAAGGGCTCAATTCGCAACAACGTCACCATAAAAACATTTCCTCGAAAGGGCGGAGTCAGATCAACCATACAGATCGATGAGTCAGTAAAAGGTGGAGAAAACCACCATGCCGTTTTCCTGGAATATGGTACGTCCCATATGCCTGCTCAACCATTCATGAGACCGGCATACGATGCCGCAGCATCAAGAGCCGTCGAAGTATTCGCGTCAACATTGACCGCTAGTTTGGAGAAATAATGGCTCTCGCTAATCTGAACATAAACGTCAACACGAATTTGAATAACTCAATCAATGCAATGACTGAGTTTCGAACCGTTGCGAATGCCAGTATGTTCAAGTCAACGGAAGCGGTCAATAACTTCCAAAAGAATGTCCAAAGAGACTCCGAATCGATAAATGCTCAAGTCAAGGCCATGAGTGGCGCACTGGGGGCATCAAGTGTCGATATTTCAAAGTCAGCTCAGGTTTCAGCGGATTCCATATCCGGTATAACCAAATCAGTTGACGCGTCTATTGCCGGAGTTGAAAAGCTCTCCAAGGGGATGACTGCTGCCGGCGAAGATATCAAGAAAGCGATTGGGCCAGAAGCCGCGGCACAAGTTGACAATCTGACCACGAAAACAGAAGAGTTTATTGGCACTCGGTTGGCAATAGCGGCGGTAGGTTTGGCACTCGGCACAGTGGCCGCTGCAGCTGCAGCAACCGGTTATGCTGCTTACAAAGCAAGCGGTTTCCTTGCTGGGCTCATTACCGGTGAAAGTTACAAAAGCAAAAACATTGACGCGCTGATTGCGACGAATAAGGAGGTAGAGTCTCTACGAGAATCACTAATCCTGTCTGTGGCTGACGCAAATGCACTCAATGATTCTCTGCAAAAACTCGGAATCAATAAAGCCGATATCTCCGATGTTTTCAGTAAGGTCCAGAATAAGGTAAGAGGTGGGGATACCTCAGAACTTGACCGGCTTGGAGTGACATACAAAAACGCAAACGGGCAGATCCTTGAGACGTCTACGATTGTTGATAACGCTAAAAGAAAACTGGATGAATACTCCGAAGGGTGGGACCGTAACCAGGCGGCGGTTGCCATGGGCCTTGGTTCTTATGCTCAGATCAGCAATTACCTCAAGGTAAATCAGGCAGAGGTGCAAGCGTCCAAGGATCGGCTCGCAGAGTACAATCTTGGCCTTGGCCCGGAGTCACAAAAAGCCGTTGCTGAGTATCAGGCTGCAATGCTGCTTTTCAACAACGAAACCAGGTTGATGGGTGACGGGTTCAAACGAGTATGGGCCGATCAGGTTATGCCTATTTACACGACCTGGGCGGAATATTTCACTGATGGCTGGCCAAGTATTGTTGACGGTACGCGTCACATAGTAGCAGCATTTACTTCTCTAGGTTACGGCCTGAAAATGGTGTTCGATATCGCTTACAACACGGCTGAGGGGCTGATACTGGTTGTAACTGGGAGTTTCGCTTCTATCGCAGCCGCAACTGAAGCTGCATTGAGTGGAAACTTCTCGGGGGCGAAGGCAGCACTTATTGCTGGGTGGGAAGATGTCCAGAGCAATGTTGCAGGGATCGGCACCAAGATCACCGAAGATGCAAAAAAGAACCTCTTCGCAATGCAGCTCGCGCAGGGCCAGTTCAGTAAGGATACTTCGTCGGCTGGCGGACCAGGGAGCGGCGGGAAAAAGGGCAAGGGGTGGAAACCGGCTCCGGATGCTACAGAAGAAGAGGCAGCTACTCCCGGGAAAGACTACACTTCGCTTTGGGCAAGTGTAGGCAATAAATACCTGGAGTACATTAAGTCATTCAATGGGACTAAAGCTGAGCTGGTAAAGTCGGCAGCGGCGTTCGAGATCCAGATTAATCAGCAAGCATACGACTGGGGATTGATCGACCTTAAGACTTACCTGGATAAAAAACACGATCTTACGGAAAGCGCGATCCAGGATGAAATAGACCTCAAGAAACTTGAGGTCGAGATGTACGACAATAAGGTCCAGGCCAATACCAAAGGGGCCTTGACTGACAAGGACCCGAAGGCTGCAGCTGCTTACGTCGATGCACTCAAAAAGCGACAGGACGCTACAACTGAACTCATCAGACTTGAGGCGAAGTGGGCTGAAGTTAGTTCCAAAAATATAGACGAAGACAAAAAAGGGAACTACGACCAGGCAGCAGGCCTTAGCCGGTTGAATATCCAGTTACTCGAAGTCACTGGTAGATACGAAGACGCTGCACGCGCACGCGCTACGTTTGAGCAGCAATCTCCTGAGTACAAGCAACTCTCTCCAGCAGAGCAGGCCATTCGCGACGAAATGAACCGAATAGCGATCTATAATGCTGGTGCGCTACAAAAGCAAGAATCGGCAGATGTCAGATTTGGTACTCAGGATATCAAGAACAACACTTTCAGCCCGTTTGGCCAAGCTGACAATTATGCAATGCTGGACACCCAATACAATAAAGACAGTTACGCAGTAGATGCCCGGCTAGAAGAGCTTGACGCAATGGGAGAGCTTAACGATGAGCAGGTAAATCAGTACAATGACATGATCGATCGTCAGTTTGCGATCGATGAAAAGTACGCAGCCGACAAGGCCGCGCTTGACAAAGACATGGCAATGAAAGGGTTGCAATCCCTCGGGGACTCTCTCACATCCATGGGCGAAACTTTAATGAAGGGCAACAAGGAGCAGTTCGAGGCAGGCAAGAAAATGGCTATCGCAGGAGCAGTCATATCCATGACCCTCGGCGCTATCCAGGCTTACACATCCATGACGTCTATCCCGTACGTCGGTCCGGCGCTCGGGGCTATCGCTGCCGCTGCCGTTGTCGCTGCCGGCATGTCCAACATAGCGCGAATCGAATCAACGCAGTATGAAGGGCGCGAGCTTGGCGGACCAGTCCGCGCTGGTCAATCGTATATCGTCGGAGAAAAGAGACCGGAGCTTTTCACTCCCGGCGCGTCTGGAATGATTACCCCCTATGTGCCGGGAGGCGGTGGGACGACCTCAGTCACTCAAGTCCTGCAGATCAGTACCGGGGTTGCCGACACAGTACGAGCAGAGATAGGCAGGATGTTACCGCTGCTCAGAGCGCAGGCAGTGTCAGCAGTACAACAAGCGACCCGTCAGGGTCTAATGCAGGCGGCGTAAATGGCGATACTTACCTTTCCTACGATAACACCGAACGCCGTTGATTTCGGTCTCGTATCGAATACGCAAAACAGCCGCAGCGAACTTGACGGCACAGTGCAGACCCTTGCTCTCCCTGGTGATATCTGGACGGGTGTATTGACCTTCACCAACGTGTTTGATCCGGATGCTAGAGTGCTTCGTGCCTTCCTGTCATCACTACGCGGTCAGTCTGGCAGATTCTACCTCTCCCCCCCAGCGTATAAACGAGCGGGAACGGCTCCAGGTTCCCCGTTGATCAAAGGTGCAGCACAGACAGGGGCGACTATAGCAACGGACGGCTGGACTGCCTCACAGGTTGGGATTTTGAAGATCGGTGATTTTATCGAGATAGGTGCAGAGCTGAAAATGATTACTACTGACGCAAACAGTGATGCGACAGGTAGCGCAACATTGTCGTTTGTCCCCCCGATCCGGGTTTCTCCGGCTGACAACAGCCCTGTAATAGTCACATCTCCAAAATCCATCATGATGTTGAAAGACGGTAACCAATCACGCTGGCAGGCACAACCAACCCCTATTTATGCAATGAGTATCGCAGTTGAAGAGGCGTTGTCATGAGGACTGTTGATTCTGCAATCTCGACAGCCGTAGTTGCTCCAATCGTAAGGGGAATTTACTTTGTCCGCCTGCATTTCGATAGTGGCATAGCCGCATGGCATTCTGGATTTGGTGATATCGTGCTGGACGCAATAACTTATAAGGGTGTCGGAAACCTGTCGAGTGTTCCTGCAATCAAAGAAGAGCCTGGGGTGAAGGCCTCCGGAGTTTCAGTCGGGGTTTCTGGTATCCGGGAGGAAGTTGTTGCGCCGCTGCTCGGTCAACCGTACATGAACCGAAAAGCGTTCATCCATTTTATCCCACTTGACGATGCTGATAGGCCTGTCGCGGGAACGCCGAAACTCTTATTTCGCGGAACGATGGATAATATCACCGGGGGCATGGGAGCAACTGCAGGATTTACCGTATCGCTAAAATCACGGCTTGCCGACTGGGAGCGCCCGCGCAAGGTTCTCTATACCGATGTTGAGCAGCAACAACTTTATCCTGGCGATTTAGGCATGGAGTTCATTTCCCAGATTTCACAGAAAAAAATTATCTGGCCGCGTGCTGCTTTTCTGCCAGATCCGAGGGATTAATGAAAGTCATGCTGTTTGACCCAACCGATGATATTGAGACCCTTCGGCCACTACTGCAGGAATGGAAACTATTGGCCAATGGCTCCGAATTCAATTTCCCGCTTGATGTAGATATCACCATGCAGACGGCGCGGTCCATGGTTACGGGTACATCTTCAGAGCTGCTTGTAGCGGTAGACAGTGACGGAATGGTATGGGGATTTATTGGAGCGATATTCAAAAACAGTCACGTAGGTCCGGGGCTCATTGCGAACGAGTGTCTGTTTTTTGTATCTCTTAAAAAGAAGGGTTGCGGCATTTCGCTTTTAAGGGCCTTTCGCAGGCTTGCCAAGGGCAGAGGGTGTAGTCACATGATACTCAACGCCTCCCGATTAGCTGCGGATAACGATAAGAGCGGCAGGATCTTCACCGCTTTTGGGCTTAAGCCAGTTGAAACGGCATACATAGGGGCTCTGTAATGGGTTGCGGTGATGTATTTAATGACGTAACCAGTTTTATATCTGACCCGATTCATGATGCTACAGGTCTTAGTTTTGGTACGACTTTGGCCAATCCTTTAGAGTGGGATCATTTAGGGGACTCTCTCAAGTCTGACTGGTCAAAGTTCAAACATCTACTCGTACCAGACCTGCGCAAGGATCGAGAAGTCCAAATCCAGAGTGCGACCAATTCGAGAAATTTAGTTTATGGTCGAACACGAGTTGGAAACCAGTTCTGTTACGGTGAAAGCTCTGGGGCCTCAAATTCTGTATTCCATATCGTTTGCGTGCATGCTGGTCACGAGATAGACGGATATGAAGAAATATATTTTGACGATAAACTGGTAGCAACGGCCGCTGACGGATGGACGATCCGCGCGCCTTACACCGGAAAAGCAACTATTGAGTTTTTCGACGGTACACAAACTGCCGCATCATCAACTCTGGTGGCAGCATCTTCTGGGCAATGGACAGCCGATCATAAGTTGCTAGGAGTCTCCTACACTCATATCACGTTGACGTATAACGAGGCCGTATATGTAACTGGCTGCCCATCAGTTAAAGCCGTCATCCGTGGTAAGAAAATATTTGATCCGCGCACGGGAGTAATCGCATGGAGTGACAACCCGGCGCTCTGTATCAGAGATTATATGGTCATGCCAGTTGAGCAAGGCGGAATGGGATGTGAAGCCGACGAAATCAACGAGGCGTCTTTTGCGACTGCAGCCGATATCTGCGATCAACTGGTTCAAAGCAATATCCCCTCCAATCAGGAGCCAGGCGTTAAAACAGTCGCAAAGGTTCTACCAGGTGGCCCGGCCTACAACGAAAAGCGATATAGCCTGAATGGAGAAATCAGGCTTGACGGTGCTCCTACACAGTTTGTGCGCAGCATGCTCACGGCCTGTGCAGGAGAGGCCGTATATACTGCAGGAGAGTGGAAGATTTTTGCAGGCGCACCAATGGCGGCGGTCGCTACTATTGACGAAAGCTGGCTGAACGGCGGAATCTCATTTCAGACCGGAGCAAATAAAAACGACAAGGCAAATACCGCAAAGGGAACATACACAAACTCAAACGATTATTGGGCTGATACAGAGTTCCCCCCTGTACCAGTAACCAGAAGCACCCCCCCCAATTCAACGTACTGGAGCATTACAGCAACTCCAGATCAATATAGCGGAGCATCTTATGCAGTTGGGCAATATGTTGTCCTGGCTGGCAAGGTATATCTGGCGTATACCTCGGCTCCTGCTGGTAGCGGCCCTCCCAATTCATCATATTGGATACTTGTTGAACCTCATGACGTTGGCGCGTCTTACGTCCTTGGACAGGTTGTCCAGCGCGCAGGAGTGGTTTACACATCAATTTCTGCCGTTCCCGCATCAAACCCCTATCTGACCGAAGACAATGGAGAGGTTCTAACAGCTAATCTAACTCTACCGTTTACTATCACATCTTCCGCGGCTCAAAGACTTGCCAAAATAGAACTTGAGAAGACACGCAGGGGGCTGGCTCTTACCTACCCATGCAATCACAAGGCTTTCACTATTGATGTAATGGACGTGGTCGCAGTCAATAATGACCGACTAGGTTGGGTAGGTAAACTGTTCCGCGTTGTCAGCTGGTCATTCTCGTTGATGGGGGGAACGTCTCTTTCGCTGGCTGAGTATGATGGGGCTATTTATGACTGGGTTCCGGGTGACTCCACTCCATTGGTACCGCCAATAATTACAAATTTACCGGACCCATGGACTGTGGCAGCTCCGACAGGGTTAACAGTTACCGAATCGCTATATGTTGGTAATGTGGCGAGTGCCGTGAAGTGTAAAGCGGTTTTTGCGTGGACACCAGGCGAAGCTCAATCAACCGTTTATGATATCTACTTAGATGGAATATATCTCGCAACGATCCACGATACCACTATTGATATATTCGATATTGCACCTGGTGTGCATCTGTTTGCTGTTGTCGCATCAAATACCCTCGGGGTAAGAAGTTCGATGATAACGCAGGAGCAAACCATATTCGGCAAAACCGCACCGCCTGGCGATGTACCATGGATTGTGATACAGGGACGACGGGTAGATTTCGGATCGGTCAGTGATTTGGATGTTGTTGGATATGAGGTCCGCTATCAATCAAATTGGGATTTTCAGTGGAATTTAGCATCACGAACTCACCAGGGAATTGTTTTTAGCCCATTCACAATGCCTTCTCTGCCTCCCAACAATTACACTATAATGGTTAAGGCGCTAGACTCCAGTGGTAACTATTCCAATACTCCAGCATTTGGCATTGCGACTTATATCGACACAAATCAACTAGGTGACAGGCCTGTGGCTAACGTAGTTGAAACATTCGATTTTGCCGTGGCCGGATGGCCGGGGGAACTGACCGGCGGAGCCATCATTGCCGGAGATATTGTAGCTGACGCCCCTAGTAATATGTGGGCGGATGATAGTGATTATGAAATGTGGAATTACAATTCTGGAAACATCATGTTTGACGGAAGCTATGCAGACATGATTTACCTTGTCAGATTTAGTGTTACCGAATCTCAGGCAAACAGTCAGATGACAGTTGTAACTGATCTCACCGGAACTCATCCCTCAATACAATATCGACCGACCGGCCCCGGACCAATGTGGTCAGAGCAGATCAATAATCCAATGTGGTCAGCAGCTGATACGCTTATGTGGCAGGTTCCTGATTTCATGCCTTGGCCCGGAGCTGTAAATTCAAATGTCGATTTCTATGAATTCAGGCTCAGTACTGGATTTGGACCTACACCTGGCAGTGCAACATCATTTTCAGCTATCATTGACGTTCCTGATTTAGAGGAACTACTAAACGATGTAGTTATCTCGGCTTCAGGATCACGGTTACCGATTACAAAAACATTCCGGTCAATCAAAACCGTTATCCTCACCATGCAGGCAGACGCAGGTTATGCGGTAAGAGCATCAGTTATTGATAAATCCGCAGCGCTAGGGCCGATGATCGAAACATATAACGGAAGCGGAACAAGGGTGTCAGGTACCATAGACGCGCGAATTCAGGGATATTAAGGAGGATATTATGACAATAGCATCAAAAGCGAGTTTTACCGGATCAACAGTGACAGAAGGACAATTCAAAGCTGCCTTGGAAACACTATTGGACGCCATAAACTCCCCTACTGCTGACACATTGGCATTATTTACGGCGGCAGCAGAACGGTTCCGGATAACCTCATCCGGAAACATCCTCATAGGCACATCAACAGATAATGGATCAGGCTCAAAATTACAAGTAAGTGGTAATGTCTCTGCTGATGTCTTCAAATCTGGTGGAGGATTTACCGTGAACACCACATCAGGCGCACAACAGTTGTTTATACCTAACGCAACTGGGCATTATTTGCTGATAGCTCATGATAGCTCAAATGCATCAACTCGTTCCGCGGCAATTAGCTGTGGTCGTTTCGTATCGGAAATTATGGATAGCGCCTCAGTTTTTACGTGGTCGGACGATGGCACATACATAACCGTTAATGCTGGAGCGAGAACCGTTGTAGTGTCAGTTATACGACTAAATTAAGGAGATAATAATGCCCAACTATAAAGAAACCACAATAGCAGGTACAAAATGGCAGAGAGCGGTGCGGGTAATAGTTGAAAACCCGTATCATGAAACTCCATCAATCATGTTCGTGGAAGAGGAAGCGGTAAATTTGGGAGGTGATATTATTACTCGTGCAGTGGCAAATCTCTCATGCCCGTTTAATTTAACCTCTACATTCCCTGGGCTCGATCCAGAGACTAACCTACCAGTCGGCAGGGACATTACTCACGGAGAGGTCTACGCGCTTCTGTACTCGCTTTACATGCACCTTGCTGCACAGAGGGATGCAGCATAGTACAAGCAACCGGGGTTATAAAAAACGATTGACGTAGCTCAGTGTTAAATATATCTTAACCACAACGTCGTGACGACGTTATGAGGTAACCATGCGGAGAGTTTTTTTATCATTCCTGGCGCTATTTGTATGCACTCCCGCGCAAGCCCTCGATCCCGGCAATTTCCCTATTGTTGTTTACGCAAATGAGGATTATCGCCTCAATCTGCAATTCAAGAACTACACAACCCCGATAAACCTCACCGGCTACACGTTCAAACTCCAAGCAAAGAAGTCCTACAATACCCCAGCGTTTATCACGTTCTCTTCTGCTGTCACTGATGCCGCGAACGGCCAGACAACCCACTGGTTGACCCGACAGAATACGGCGGCACACGCTAAGGACAGCGGCGTCTACGACCTCATGCAAACCGCTCCTGACGGAACAGTCTCGTATAAAATGCAGGGGACTATCCAGATCCGCGAGACGGTAACAAGATGAGGGTTTTTACTCTCTTGCTACTGCTGATACCGGCTATGTGTCTGGCTGAAACTGTGTCTATTGTTGTCACCGCTCCAACTCAACAACTCAACGTGGTCAAAGAGTCCACCATTATCGCGCCTCAGTCTGTGGTTGAGAATGTGATAATTGACTCGGCAGGGACCGAGATAGTCACCATCGCCGTACCCGGTCCACAGGGGATTCCCGGCAGCGGAGGAGGCGGGACAGGCGGGCCGGTTCAGTGGACTGATGTGTTGAATAAACCAGCTACCTTCGCACCGACTGAGCACAGCCAGGCGGCAGGAACTATCACCGGCTTGGCTGGTGTGGCAACCTCCGGCAGCTATACAGATCTGAGTAACAAACCGGTGTTGGGCGATGCCACACGTATAAACACGGTTCCGGTACAGGGTGTACCTGGCGGAACCGGGGATGTGTATGTTTTTAACGCTGATGTCGGTAATTGGGAAATATGGGGCGGGGTTGGTACACATATATCCCAAACCGGTAATCCGCACAGCACTGGCGCATCTCAGATCGCCTACAACGCCACAACAGTAGCCGAAGCCCTGGACAGCCTCCTGTACGTCCCGATCTCTATCAGCAGTTTCACGCTAGACGGAGGCGGCAGCATAACCCGCGAGATCGGCAGCAGCTACACTGTCGGCACGTTGGCATGGAGCACGAACAAAACTCCGACCAGCCAGACGATCAACAGCGTAGCGCGTACCAGCCCGTACACGGTCAATGCCACCGTCAGCAGCAACACGACCTACACCCTTTATGTGGCAGACGGCACACAGAGCAACGCCAGCAGCAGCCGGTCGGTATCGTTCAGCCATTACCGCTACTGGGGCGTGTCAGCCAGCGCAACCCTGGACGACGCCGCCCTAATCGCCCTATCGAAAGAGTTTTCAGTCAGCCGGGCACAGACTCGCAGCTTTACCCCGGCTGGCCAGTATATCTACGTCGCGTACCTGGCAACCGGCGGCGATGCGACATTCACGGTCAATGGCTTCCTCGATACTTCATGGGTACTGGTCCAGCGAGATTTAGTCAACGCCTCCGGGTATTCCTCTATGTTCCGGATCTACCGTAGCGCCAACCCCCTGACCGGTACGTTTTCCGTGGTGGTCTCGTGAGGTGGCTCGAAGCGCTCTTTATCTGCCTGATCATGGGGGCGCTCCTCTTGAGTAACCTCTGGGTCTACGCGGCTCCCATTCTCGGTATCCAGGTGCCCAATAAGGTCACGACCGGCAACACCGACAGCACCTACCCGGTCGCCGACAGCAATGAGATCAAGGGTGGGGCCATGCAGTTCCAGTTTTCAACCCAACTTCGAACCATACCGGAGGGCCGTCGAACTCGCGGGATGTTCGCGTATGCTCACGACAGCAAAACCGTCTATCAGCTCTACTCTTCCCCTGGTCATTTCTGGCGACCATTCTCAGGAGGCGGTGGCACAGTTGGCCCACAAGGCCCCCAAGGCCCCCAAGGCGAACGAGGGTTTAGAGGGATGACAGGTCTGCCAGGACCTCGTGGATTTATCGGCATGACCGGCGCAAAGGGCGACCGTGGCGACAGCGCGGCTTATGATGCTTACTCAACCCACGTCGCGCAAACCTATCTGCCCAGCTCCATGCTCGCAAGCCATAACGCGCTCGGTTCCAGTCACAATAACCATTTTGTCAACGGCAACCCCCACAACACCACTGCAGCCGATACCGGGGCAGTCGGTTCAGCCCGCTTCAATGCCTACTCCGCTGCACGTCAGAAGGAGCTGGAGGAGAAGCTGGCGATCGCCCGGTTCCTTGAGTATTCGGCCAAAGGGCGCGGTGGTAGTGGAACTCAAGGGCCGAAGGGGGATAAAGGGGATCGTGGGTGGGATGCACGACCTGCTCAACCGCCGATATCCTGCACCATCCTTGAAGGTTCCAGATCAATTGTTTTCGACGAGCTGGGCCAGAACCCGCAACCGTCAACTCTGCAAGCGTTTTCCGTAGTGGCAAAAGAGGGCACAGCAATCATACAGCCTACCCTCATAACCTGGTTCCTGGCCGTTGACTCCCTACTGACCTATCCGGCTCTTGAGGTGGATAGTATGCAGCTCCACCGCGCCACGTTCAACCCCGGCATATTCGCAACCTACAGCGCAGGCCGTAACAACTACGTCAAGGTGGATATTGAGTACACCCTCTCAGTATTCCCGTTCGGAACGCGGGTTTGCTCAACATCTGTTCCCATCGCCATCACTCAACGCGGCCCACAGGGGTTTCGCGGAGAAACGGCACAGGCCGTTATCACGGAGGCATCCATCCTGGCTGCAATGAGTTCCGCCAGATCTGATGTGCCGCTGACCCTGCGCCCCTTAACGCCAAACCGCTACCTGCCCAAATCCATATTGCGCGACTACAGCGGCAACGTTCGGCAGTTCACCGATAGCTGGGGATACACCTACTTCATGGCCGCGAACGGCCAGGTAGTCATGCGGGCGCAGACCGACGGGACTATCTCGCTCCTGACCAACAATGTAGAGCGGCTGCGGCTGAAAAACGACGGCTCAGTAACCGGATACCGAGGCAATGGATCAACCGTGTCGTTTCGGCTGTACTCCACGGTCAGCCTGGAGCCGGGGCTGGGGTATCCGACCAACGACAATGACTGCCTGAAAGGATACCGGCTCAGCAGCGGCGGTGCCAGATATTGGGGAGCCTGTGGCACGGGCGGGGGATCTGTAATCGGTATCAATCAGCAGATACCCTACAACAACAACGGCACGATGGCAGGCAGCCCGTTTTTGTACGACGCGGCTACGGGCACCTTCACCATGACCGGGAAGATGGTCATTAAATAGCAAAAAGGAGATTCGAAATGATGAGAGCAAAGATGAGGGTCGCCAAGGTCACACGCCACAACGACACCTGTGAAGAGCTGGAGTTCAACGCCGTGGCGAAAAGCGACGGCTATCCGCCTGACGGCAACGACGAGAACAACACGTTCGCCAAATGGACCCCTTCCGCCAACCTGAAGATGACGATCACCAACCCAGCGCTGATAGGCCGGATCTTCGAGAACCAGGAGTTCTACGTCGATTTTACTGAGGCCGACTGCGAGCCGGATCACTAAATAGATGGGGGTCGCATAGGGCCTGGACGGCCACCGTCGATTTTCGTGAGATGTGAACCGAACCGCCGTCCAGCCCCCAAGCGGAGTGAGATATGAAGCACCTGATCATGGCGATACTCATAGCGGCAAACGTCTGGATGGTGCTGGCGGTTACGGTCTACCGCGAGGCCACCACGCCGATCTCACACGAATTGAGAGCCCGGTGGAACTATGCCAACGCCAGTGTTAGTTGGAACTATTTCAACGGCAGCTTTTATCAGCCGATCTGGAACCCCGCCAACCCGTCGTTTGTGGCGTGCAGTAGCTTTACCGGGCCGAATTACGCGCCTGAAGGGGCAATCCTGAACCAGATATCCGACACTGCCAGTTACAACCCTCTGCCGAATTGCTGGAACTGCCACGGCAGCGTCATGTGGGGATACAACGACAGTGCAACCGGGATGGCGCACGCCAACGGCAGTCCCATGTCATACGGTGAGTAATGTGGCGTCTCTCGATCATCATACTGCTGCTGGCCGCAACCGCGCAGGCGGCAACCGTAACCGTAACCAAGCGTGGTCCGGGTTCCGGGGTCGTAACCGGCTCAGTACCGTGCGATACGGGGTGCAGGTCAGCGAGTATGGATTTTCCGACCGGTCAGTCCCTCACGTTCGGGTTTCGTTCCGATACGTCAAATGCGGAATTCATGGGGTGGGGTGGGATTTGTGGCCAGTTTGAGAACCAGCCGACATGCAGCATCGAGATCAACGCCGACAATGACCGTCGTTTCGGCGGGCGCTACCCGGTCGTCGTTGGCCTCGGCTATACCCGCGACGGCATATGCCGCGCCTATCTCGTTGGACCACTCAACTACATGCATTTTTACAAACTGTCCGATGCGTTCACAGCGATCAAGGCAGGCACGGCCTACAACCCGGTCGAGTGCCTCTCAGGTCCGATTCTCGACATCGGCCATATCGACGCATCACTTCCAGTACACGGAAGATACCAAAGTTTCACCCCTACCACCTTTT
>CAZUGI010000019.1:0-34050 GCA_964619855.1 uncultured Geobacter sp.
CCGATGGTATACAGGCCGGGCGGCACCATAAAATCCATTCTGCCTATTCCCCAGCGGGCTTTGCAGGCACCCAGGTGATCTCCTATTTCAAGCTCGGAGGTAATACGTGGAACACGTCCTGCAGCTGTGTCAAGCCATTCAATAAATCCGGGAACTTTTTCAGTAATTTCTCCGCCACCGGCGGAGGTCGGGGGGCCTCAGCAGGGGGTCTTGTCTGTGCCGTTAGCAGGATCAAGCATGCAGGTATTATTTATTGATGCGTTATCTGTTTTTTCAATTTTTCTGATGCTCATTATTTTGAAAGGGTTACCCGGCTTATTTATTACTTGCGACATGCAAGAGTTCCTTTCCAAGCAGGTTTGCCAACGACGTCTTTGTACAATATCAATATATCCGCTATTGCGGATTTGGCAAGGTCAAATATATAGCTCATGAAATAGGGGCATTACCCGATTGAAATGGTCAAAAAAATATTGACAGCAGCCGCACAATCCATTTAAAATCACCACAAAACAGGAGATACACGATAATACTAAACTACCTGCGAAGGTAGGACGGAAAGCCCATTGGGTCTCACGGAGACAGCCGGGTCGCCGAAATGTCGGAAGTTCGATATATCAGGTGACCCGGTTTTTTTGTGGTTATTTTCAGGAGAAGGGAGGTGAAATCGGTTGATTGGAGTGAACCGCTTGTATCGAATGGCGGTATGAGCAGAGGACCTCTCGTGGCAGACGATAATACTAAACCATCCGCGAGGATGGGACGGAAAACCTATTGGGTCTCATGCAGACAGCCGGGTTGCCGAAATGTCGCGTGATAACCGGCCTCAATTGACATGGGGCGTTATTCACAGCTACGAAAGGAATACACCAATGAAGAAATTTATCAAGTCAATCACAGTAGCAGCCTGCATCGGAGTGTTATCCGCCGGGTTTGCGACAACAAGTTTCGCGGGCCTGAAGGTTCTGGAGGTTAATAAACAGAAACATGATACAGACATTGCCCAAAACTCCGGAGCACACGGTCAAGCTGCCCTTGCCGAATCCCGAGCCGACGGTACTGAGATCAAGAGAAGTGAGCACGCGGAACAAAGCAACAAACCTTTCGATAACAATGAAGTCTCATACGACTCTGATTCCAGGTTGCACGGTGGAGCTTCCCCAGTGTTTTCCTGCTCCGGCTCTCCGGCGCTGCAGGCAAAACTGGATCTGCAGCCGAGCTGCTCTCTGGAGCTGTAAACTGAACTCCAAAGTCTGAATAGTATAAGGCCGGCCATCAAATAGCCGGCCTTTCGCTTTTTTTATGCTGCTGGTCCTTAAGCTGCCACCGCCCGCAATTGTTTATGCAATTTGATAAAGCTTTTGACAAATTACATAAACAATTATATCTTTTCGTTATGATTACAAGAAACAGTGAACAAACCATTCGTACCCTGCTACGTGGGTTCCCCATCGTTACCCTGACCGGGCCGCGTCAGTCTGGAAAAACTACCCTTGCCAAGGCGGTTTTTTCTGACCGTTCCTACGTGTCGTTGGAAGACCCTGATATTCGCCAGTCAGCGCAGGATGATCCCCGCTCGTTTCTGGAACGATTCCCTGATGGTGCTGTGCTGGACGAGATTCAGCGGTGTCCGGAACTGCTCTCATATCTGCAGACGATTGTTGATGCTGATCAGCGGATGGGGCTATTTATCCTGACCGGATCACAGCAGTTCGGGCTGATGTCGGGAATAACCCAATCTCTGGCCGGTCGGAGCGCTTTTGTGGAGTTGCTTCCTTTTTCCGTTTCCGAGTTAAGCAACTCCTCAAAATTACCAGCAGCGATAAATTCCATGCTCCTAACCGGGTGTTATCCACCGCTCTACGATCGAGATGTGCCGCCTGCTGCATGGTTTAGTGCATATGTAACCACCTATATTGAGCGCGATGTGCGACAACTGCTTAAGGTGCAGGAGCTCGAGACATTCCAGCGTTTCGTGCGACTTTGTGCGGGCAGAACAGGACAATTGCTTAATCTTTCTTCGCTGGCAACAGAGTGCGGCATTACCCACAATACAGCCAAAGCCTGGATATCAGTGTTAGAGGCAAGTTACCTGATTTATCTATTACGGCCTCACCACGCGAATTTTAACAAACGGCTCGTAAAAATGCCGAAACTCTATTTTTACGATGTAGGACTCGTTTCGTGGCTCTTGGGGATCAGAACAGTGGAACAGATGGCGACACACCCACTCAGGGGAAGCATATTCGAGACCTTTGTTATCTCGGAACTTATAAAGTCCAGTCTTAACCGGGGCGAACGCTCAAATCTTTATTTCTGGCGTGATAGCAACGGTAACGAGGTCGATGTGATCGTCGAGTGCGTAACAAATTTGAAGCCGATTGAAATAAAGTCTGGAAAGACTGTTGTGCGCGATTCCTTTGCAGGACTGGTCAAGTGGCAGGCTCTTGCGGGAGATTCAACAGGTGAGCCGACATTGATTTATGGTGGGAATGACATGTACAGCCAGAACGGCGTAAGGGTGGTTGGCTGGGAAAATTGTGGGCAGGTGTTGTAACTAAGGAGATGTAATGCCTCTTTTCTGGAATGAAATACGCGACCGTGCCCTTTTCTTCAGCCGTGAATGGGCCACTGAATGTTCGGAGGATGCCGAGGCCAAAAGCTTTTGGGACGGTTTTTCAACGTCTTCGGTATCATCCGCCGTCGGGTGGCATCCTTTGAAGCTCCGGTCAGGAAGGGAGACGGCCAGGGGGGCTACATCGACCTGCTATGGAAAGGGGTGCTGCTGGTCGAACACAAGTCGTGCTGTTGATGCCACCTATGGCAAACCACCTTCAAAACCGAGGCTGAGCGGGTGGCGTTCCTGTTTGAGCGTTACCAGCAGCTGGCCGCGCCGCTGGTAGTTGCCTCTGAAAAACCGGTGAAAACCCGTGGAGGGAAAACAAAACCATGAAACATCTCGCCCAAACCCTTAAAGCATTATCCGACCCGATCCGCCTGCGGATAATCCTTCTGCTTCAAGCTGAGGGGGAGTTGTGCGTCTGCGATCTTATTGCAGTTCTGAAGCTTCCGCAGTCGACCGTTTCACGCCATCTGGCATATTTGAAACGGAGCTGCTGGGTAGACGCCCGTCGTGAAGGGTTATGGATGCACTACAAGCTAAGCGACGAAAGCTGCACCATCTGCAAAGAAGCTCTTCGTACTCTCAGGCAGCATGCAGTCAATCTGCCCGAAGCCGTTGGGGACCGCGCTGCGCTGGCATTATTCCTCAAGACAAAAACCGTTGGATGTCTCTGATCTTTATTACGCTTTCGAACAACAGCATGAACAGTCCAATCCTTTGGCTTTATCAAACGATTCCCGACCCTCTTTAAAGGCCAGCCAGGCAATCAATAGTGCACCGATTGCATCCAGACTGCCGATTCCGGTCAGCTCATATCCTATACTTGAAATCATCAAAACCACCGACAGGTAGACACATGCCTGTGAACAGGCCGCATCAGCCAGCATAGCCTGGGACCCCAGCTCCTTGCCGATCCTGGTTTTCTGACGAATCAGGTACCACATGAAGCCGATCGACACCAGAGAGATAGTTATTCCCCACAGAGTTGTCTCCGGTTTGTGCTGGTTATAAATGCTAACCACGGCTGTTAATGTCAGGCCGACTGTCAGCAGATAGAATGCTGCGCCAGTTATCCGTAGCGCTCGCTGCTCAAATTCGTCGCGACTCTCGCCGCTGTTGGCTTTGATCCTGCGCAGCATATGCCAGACACCGACCGCTGAGATGACCTCGATGAAAGAGTCCACCCCGAAACCAAACAGAGCCAGCGTTTCATCCGCGGCCCCCATCCAGGTGGCAAGCGCCCCTTCCAGCAGGTTATAGATGATCGTAAACAGCGCCAGATAGTTGGCGCGGGTGTAAAGTTTTTCTTTCATATTGGCAGGTACTTTCCCGGTAACGTATTAAACAATTATGCGCCACAGATAAACGCAAATGCCACAGAATAGAGACAAAAGCCTATTCTTCAAGACATTTCTTTAGAATAATAGTCTCTTTAATTGAAAAAAGCTTTCAATATCCGTATTCCGGATTATAATATCCGGTAAAGCGGATATTATGCCATAGATATTCATGCACAGGAGATGACAATGTCCGAACATCTTTCCCGGAAGCTTTCTTTTCTCGACCGCTGGCTGACCCTCTGGATTTTTGGCGCAATGGCCCTAGGCGTAGGACTGGGCTACTTTGTCCCCGGCACGGAAGCCTTTATCAACTCCTTCCAGATCGGCGCTACCAACATACCGATCGCCATCGGCTTGATCGTGATGATGTATCCACCCTTTGCCAAGGTAAAGTATGAGGATATGCCTGAGGTTTTCCAGAATAAGAAGGTCCTTGGCATCTCACTGGTTCAGAACTGGCTGATCGGACCGGTACTGATGTTCGTGCTGGCGGCTGTTCTGTTGCCGGATAAGCCGGAGTATCTGGTGGGATTGATTATGATCGGCCTGGCGCGCTGCATCGCCATGGTGATAGTCTGGAACGAGCTGGCCAAAGGAAATACTGAATACGCTGCCGGACTGGTGGCTTTCAACAGCACCTTTCAGGTGCTGTTTTACAGTGTCTACGCCTGGTTCTTCATCACAATTCTGCCGCCGCTGGTGGGACTAAAGGGGATGGAGGTAAATATCGGCATCGGCCAGATCGCCAGGAGTGTCTTTATCTATCTGGGTATTCCCTGCATCGCCGGAGCCATGACCCGCCTGATAGGCGTAAAGATCATGGGTAAGGAACGTTATCACCGCGAATTTGTGCCAAAAATAAGTCCACTGACTCTTATATCTCTGCTCTTCACAATTGTGGTCATGTTCAGCCTGAAGGGTAATCTGATCGTTCAACTGCCGATGGATGTTGTGCGCATCGCCGTGCCGATGCTGTTCTACTTCGTAATAATGTTTCTGGTATCGTTCTGGATGGGAAAAGAGCTGGGGGCGGATTATTCAAAGACCACAACGCTGGCATTCACAGCGGCCAGTAACAATTTTGAACTGGCAATCGCAGTAGCGGTCGCGGTTTTCGGAATCAATTCCGGGGCGGCCTTTGCGGCTGTTATCGGCCCTCTGGTGGAGGTGCCGGTAATGATCGGGCTGGTGCATGTGGCCTTCTGGTTTCAAAGGCGCTGGTTTGCAACTCAGGCTGAGTCATGAAATGAAATTTGACATTCCGATATTCATATATTAATATACAAACCAGTTTCAGCTTGAGTACGAGATTTCAAAGGCGGTACAAAATGAAAGATTTTCTGATAATTTTTGGAATTGTTGTTGCCTGGTTCGTGTTGCAGAAATTCATACTCCCATCCCTTGGTGTACGAACCTGAATGCCAGATTCCTGCGACCTCGGGGACCGGGGCGCCAAGAAAGCTGATTCCCAAATTGAAGTAAAAGAGCCGCCCAAATAACAAACAAGGCCGCCGAAACTTGCTTTCGGCGGCCTTGCTGTTTTCATTTATCCGGTTGGTCGGCTATCTTTTTTCCGCCTTCCACTGGAAATTCCCTCTACCATCCTGATTAAAAGCGCCGGTAATTGTTCCGCCCTTGAACGTGCCTTTATAGCGCTGATTGGCGTGGGCCCGCCTGAAAGAAATTCCATTGCCGTTAATATTCAGATCAAGCATCTGTTCCCACTTGCCAATATCATCGAACTTCATCTGGCCGGTATACGTTCCGGCGTTATCCCTGATCTGCATGACACCATTAAAATTATTGGCGACAAGGGTGTAGTTTCCGGCAAAGATTACCCCACGCGCATCCTCACCGCCGCCGGATGATTTGACTGCCGACCAGTTATAGCTTCCGGCACCGTTCTGATTGAACTTGCCCTTCATATGGTCATTGCCAATGGATCCGGAATAATGCTGATTTGCAATTGCACGCCTGAACGAAATGGCAGACCCGTTTATCCTGAGATCAAGCATATCCTCCCATTTGCCATCCGATTCCAGCTTGAGTTGGCCACGGTATTCACCAGAGTTGTGTCGAATCTGCATGATGCCTTTGTAGTTGTTGGCATTTAGCTGCCAGACACCGGTAACAGCAGGCTCGGCCTGGCTGTATCCGGCAGAACCTAAAAACAGAGCACAAGAGAAAACAGCCAGCATCAACACCCTGAAAACCAGAAAATGTTTTTTCCGCATGTCCACACCTCCGTCAAAATAGAATTCCAAAATCTGCATTAGTGTAATCAAATTGATTTGTCAAGTAAATCAAACATGATTTTCATCAGCCTTACGCATATTCCGGAAATCTTTGAATTCTATGGCTGTAACATTCTAGAATTATTATAAAACACTTTTATCATGAAATTGGCAACGCGGCTGTGTAACAAAATATCAAAATAAAGATTCTGAGCGTCCTGTGAATTGATTGACGTTATAACATTAAAAAAATTGACAAATTCGGCGATTTGTGTCTTTGTGCGGGCGATTGAGTCGGACTGAATCAGAACAGCCTGTTATGCAAATATGAGTATAAATCAATTTATGAGGAGAATTAGTCAGATGAAAATCGGAACAAGGTTGATCGCGGGATTTGGAGTATGTCTGTTCTTTTTGCTGCTGCTTGGCGGTGTGGGTGTGTATGAAGTAGACAGTATTTATAAATTAAGCGAAAAAGCCATAGAGGTGGATTCAAATATTGTTGAAAATGCCCAGCGGATGCGGGCCAATATCAACATGATGCGCCGCTATGAAAAGGATGCCTT
This sequence comes from uncultured Geobacter sp., assembly GCA_964619855.1. GTDB lineage: Bacteria > Desulfobacterota > Desulfuromonadia > Geobacterales > Pseudopelobacteraceae > JACRCG01. The sequence continues at coordinate 6,764 of CAZUGI010000019.1, forward strand.
TATGGCTATTCCCGATGCCGCCAAGATAGATGACTACTTAAAAAAATGGGAAGATGCCAGAAGTCACGCCAAAAAACGTATGGAATCCCTGACCAAGCTCGAGCAGGATCCGAAAGACAAAGAAATGCTGGGCGCAATCAACAAGGCACTGGATGGTTATGAGGCCGGCTTTAGGAAAGTAATAGAGCAGGTAAAAAACGGCACGCTGACATCCGCTCAGGACGCTAACAAAGCTATCGGGGAGTTCAAAGAGTTCTCTCACAGTGCCGAGAAGAGTATCGTTGATTATGCCACTGCAAATGATGCTGTTTTGGACAAAGCTAAAAAAGAGCTGGATGCCGATGAAAAACATGCTCTTAATCTCACTATTACAGTTATAGTCATTTCTTTCATCGTCGTTCTGATCATGGTGACACTGCTGATTCGTTCAATAAAAAGGCCGCTCAATCAGATCGAAGAGCTGGTCAAAGATATTGCCCAGGGAGAAGGGGACCTGACCAAGCGCCTGACCTACACCGGCAATGACGAACTTGGCGCGATCTGTGGTAGTTTCAACCAGTTTGTGGAGAAACTGCACGGTATTATCAGTCTTATTGCAACTACCTCCACCCAGGTTGCCGCTGCCTCCAGCCAGCTAAATTCAACCGCCGAGCGGATCGCCACTGGTGCGGAAGAGGTGGCTGCTCAGGCCAGCACGGTTGCAACTGCCGGTGAAGAGATGTCTGCCACCTCCGGCGACATTGCCCAGAACTGCCAGATGGCCGCCGAAGGAGCCCAGCGAGCCTCCCAGTCTGCCAGCAATGGTGCGGAAGTGGTTGAAGCAACCATAGCGGTCATGAGTCAGATTGCCGATAAAGTTCAGGAGTCTGCCAGGACAGTCGAAAGCCTGGGGGCACGTTCTGATCAGATCGGTGCTATTATCGGCACGATCGAGGATATCGCCGATCAGACCAATCTGCTGGCTCTGAATGCCGCCATCGAAGCCGCCCGGGCCGGCGAACAGGGGCGCGGTTTTGCCGTCGTTGCCGATGAAGTCCGTGCTCTTGCAGAACGAACCACACGCGCCACCAAAGAGATCGGCGAGATGATCAAGGCCATCCAGAGAGAGACCAAAGGTGCTGTGGCAGCCATGGAGCAGGGAGTTCACCAAGTTGAGGCAGGTACGATGGAAGCCGCCAAATCGGGCGATGCTCTGCGCGAAATTCTGGAGCAGGTCAACGATGTGGCAACTCAGGTTCACCAGATTGCAACCGCTGCCGAAGAGCAGACCGCCACTACCAGCGAGATCTCAAACAATATGCAGCAGATCACTCAGGTTGTTCAGGATACTGCCAGCGGCGCTCATCAATCGGCTACCGCGGCTTCGCAGCTAAACGGGAACGCCGAAGAACTGCAACGATTGGTACGACAGTTTAAACTGTAGAAACAGGGTCAAGGGGCAAGGAGAAGCAAGGGGCAAGTTGAATCAATGATTTGAACTTCCTTGACCCTTGCCTCCGGACCCTTTACAATGATCAAAAAAGGAGACCACCATGTCCGTTAACGCGCTGGTAAAAGTAGACGATGCTGCCAAGCATGACGAACTGATTCAACTGGTCAGCTTCATGCTGGCCGATGAAGAATACGGAGTTGAAGTCCTCAAAGTCCGTGAGATCATCCGTATGCCGACCATCACCAAGATGCCAAATACCCCTCAGCACGTTGAGGGTATCGTCAACCTGCGCGGCAAGGTCATACCGATCATATCAATGCGCAAACGTTTCGGGTTGGCGGACAACGAAAACAGCAGCCAGACCCGCATCATTATCATGGATGTGGTCGGCAGTCTGACCGGTTTTATTGTGGATGCAGTTTCCGAGGTTATCCGCATTCACAGCAGCGAGATCCAGCCGCCCCCTTCGATGGTATTGTCAGGCGGTATCGGCCAGGAGTTTATAACCGGAGTATTCAATCACGCCGAGCGCCTGTTGATCATCATGGATATAGACCGGATGTTTTCGGAAGATGAACGGGAGAGTTTTGCCGCGGCAGAATGATCCGCTGCAGTCATAAATATGTAGCTTTTCGGAGGGGAATTCCACAATGGAGTTCCCCTTTTTGTTTAAAATCAGGCGCCATGAGGCCAATGACCGGTCGGCTGTTCTCATGAATTTTTGTGCGGATTTTTAATGTAAAAGATGGTACAAGGGGCTATTGTTTAATTAAGACTATGCCCCCTTGGTAGCCGTTTCTGAAAACAGGACTTCGATGAAGGTTTCAAGACGCATTGCAGCCGTATATTTCCTGGCATCCTTTCTGATGGGCGTGGGTGTTTCTCTGGTTGTGTATCTTAATCATGGCACAGCCGCCTTCCATCAGAGAATGGAACTTGCGATCGGTCTTGTTTTTGTGCTGGTCAGCATCATTGTCAGTGGCAGTTTTCTGCATTATCAGCAGTCGCTGAAGTATGCCAAGAATAATCTGGATGAAGCCCAGAAGCTGGCAGGGATCGGTAGTTGGGAACGTGATCTCGGCACCGGCAAGGGTTATTGGTCAGACAATCATTATCGGCTGTTCGGTCTGAAACCTCGCAAGACAGCCCCCGGCATGGATGAGTTTTTCGAGATGATTGATGCGGCCGACCGGGAACGGGTTCGCGAAACCGTCAGCGCGGCAATCAGTTCAAACAGCAGCTATGAGGTTACATACCGTCTTGCCGATGATTCGAGCGAAAGGTTTTTTCTCAGCCGCGGCAAGGTTATGTCTGGTGAATCCGGCAAACCGGCTTCGCTGGTCGGAACCGTCCAGGATGTCACCGAGAAGCGTCGTCAGGAACTGTTCCGTGATGATCTGCTGCGGCAGAAGGATATGTTTATCACCAGGCTGGGTCATGACCTTAAAACTCCACTGACTCCGCTGGTAGCCCTATTGCCCTTGATCCGTTCCCGTACCGTTGATGACAAACAGCGGGATCTGCTCAATATCTGCATACGGAATGCTGACCACATCAAGGAACTAGTGGTGAAAACCATCCAACTGGCGCGCCTCTCTTCGCCGGTACGGCCTAGGCTGAACCTTTCAGATATTCAGCTCGCATCGGCTGCGGATGATTTTCTGGCAATAATGGATGATATAATCAAGGAGCACGGCATCAGATTTGAAAATCTGATAGGTCAGGATGTCTCTGTCCGGGCGGATCTTTCCGAGCTGGGAAATTTATTTTTCAATTTGATCAGTAATGCGGTAAAATTCTCCCCTCCGGGTTCGCGCGTTACTATCGCTGCCACCGCTGATAAGGCTATGGTGACTGTAGCTGTAAAAGATACTGGTATAGGTCTTTCTCCGGAAGAGCTGCCGCACGTTTTCGACGAGTTTTATAAGGCTGATCAATCTCGATCCGAGTTGGGCTCCTCCGGTCTGGGGCTTAACATCTGCAGGCTGATCGTAAACAATCACGGCGGACGGATATGGGCCGAAAGCGGCGGTAAAGGATGCGGAACCGCGATCTCCTTCACCCTGCCAAAAGGAGGTTCTGAGTGAGCCAGACAGCAGCCGAAAGCGAGTGTAGAGCAGATCTGTCCGCCACGCGAGTCATGGTGGTTGATGACGAGGAGTGCATCCGGGAGACTCTCTACGAACTGCTTACTTCCGAAGGGATCAATGTCATCACCGTCTCCGGTGCAGAGGCGTGTCTGAGCACGCTGCGGGCCGGCTTCCGGGGTATTATTCTGATGGATGTCATGATGCCGGTCAAAGACGGCTGGGCCACTATTCGCGAGATTAAGGAAGCGGGACTGCTGGAAGGGAACATCATTTCAATGCTGACCGCCATGGATGTCCCGGATGAACGTATGGATGGATTGCAGGAGGTTGTCATCGACTACATTGTCAAGCCCTTCGACCCGTCAGAATTCCTGGCAACTATCCGCAGGTATCTGGCATTGCTGGAACTGATACGGAAAGACAACTAGATGGCGCCTTGCAACATCGTGCTGATAGGAGCCTCGACCGGCGGTCTCAAAGTTCTTGAAGAGATGTTTCCGCTCCTGCCGGTTCTGAAGGCGGCGGTTGTAATCGTACAGCACATCACCCCCCTGGTCGATCAGTCGTTTGTGACCTCACTGGCCCGGGTTTCAAAGATGCCGATCTCACTGGCCCGGGAAGGACAGATTCTTGAGGCCGGCCAGGTTTATCTGGCGCCGGGTGCTATTCACACGCATCTGGCCGGTAACCGGAGCATACGGCTTATAGCAGGCGAGAAAGTCAACTCGGTCTGCCCGTCCATCGATGTGACCATGAAATCGCTGGTTCATCCTGTCGGCATCCGGCTGGCGGGAGTCATTCTGACCGGGATGGGATGTGACGGTGCGGCCGGCATTGTTCACATCAAACAGTTGGGCGGGATTACCATTGCCCAGGATCAGAAGAGCAGCGTAATCTACGGTATGCCCAAGGCGGCAGCCGAAACAGGAAAGATAGATTTTATCCTTTCTATGGAGCGGATAGCCCACAAGTTAACCGAACTTTTCGGATAAACCAATACAACAGGAGCCCGATATGAACATCACACGATTTAAAAACTGGCGGATTCAATACAAGATCATGTCCATTTCGGTCATCAGCGTGGCGGTCATGATGATTGGACTCTTTTCCTATCTGCTGCCCCTGATCGAAGGGCGCATCATAAAGGAAAAAAGGGACGCAACACGCCACGTCGTAGAATTTGCCATGGGCATACTTGAACAGGGTGATGCTGATGTCAAGGCCGGCAAAATCCCGCTTGAACAGGCCCAGAAGGATGCCGCTACAGAGATAAAAAGATTACGCTATGAAAAGAAAGAGTACGTCTGGATCAATGACCTTGGCAGACCTGCACCTAAAATGATCATGCACCCGACCGTGCCTGCTCTGGATGGCAAGGTTCTGGATGATGCCAAGTTCAACAAGGCCACTATGATGAGTGAGGGGCTGGATGGCGCAGAGCAGAAGCTGGAGATGAAAAATCTGTTTATTACTTTTGTCGATGTGGTTGGGAAATCCGGGCGAGGCTTCGTTAACTACGAATGGCCAAAACCCAAGGAGGGTGGCGGTACGACTACGGAGCTTTACACAAAACTTTCCTATGTTCAGAAGTTCGAACCGTGGGGCTGGGTGCTGGGAAGCGGCATCTACATTGATGACGTTAAACGGGATGTGGATGCCGTTAAATGGACGCTGGCCGGCCTCAACGTTATCTTCGCCATATTCATGTTACTGCTCTGTTATTTCATCAGCCGTGGCATCACCAGGACCCTGGGCTATGTTGACAAAAATCTGGAGGAGATGTCCAGCGGCGGCGGTGATCTGACCCGGCGCCTGAATGTGGAGCGCGATGATGAGACCGGCTCTTTAGCCTCCTCATTCAACCACTTTCTGGACAATTTAAAGGAGATCGTCATCCGCATCAATCAGAATGCGGTTGAAGTCGCCTCGTCAGCTGACAACCTGAATTCAACCTCGGCCTCTATCGCCAGCGGTACCGAAAAAGCGGCCTCACAGTCTACCGCGGTAGCCATTGCCTGCGAAGAGATGGCTGCCACCTCTGCTGAAATCGCTCAGAACTGTATCAGGACAGTTGATATATCCACCCGTGCCACCCAGACCGCTCTGGACGGTTCAGAAATCGTTAACCATGCGGTTCAGAGTATCCAGCGGATTGCCGTCAAGGTGCAGCAGAGCGCTAAAACGGTTGAGTCCCTTGGTTCCCGATCGGAGCAGATCGGCAACATCGTCGGGACAATTGAAGATATTGCCGACCAGACCAATCTGCTGGCGCTTAATGCGGCCATTGAAGCGGCCCGTGCCGGTGAGCAGGGGCGCGGTTTTGCGGTTGTGGCTGATGAAGTGCGGGCTCTGGCGGAGCGTACCACCAAGGCGACACGTGAGATCGGTGAAATGATCAAGACCATCCAGAAAGAGACCAAATCGGCCGTTTCGGCCATGGAGGAGGGGGTTCAGGAGGTCGAGCGCGGCACCGAGGATGCGTCTCGTTCCGGCAAGGCGCTGGAGGAGATACTGAACCAGATCGGCGATGTAACCAGCCAGATCAATCAGATTGCAACCGCGGCGGAGCAGCAGACCGCCACTACCAATGAGATCAGCAAAAGCATGCATGAGATAACCCAGGTTGTCAGCGGCGCTTCACACAGCTCCCAGGACACCGCCCGTGCGGCCGGAGAGCTTGCCAGAATGGCAGAGGAGTTGAAGAGGATTGTAGCCCAGTTCAGGATGTAAGTGTCCTGACAAGCGATATTGTTGTATTTCGGGGTCTGTGAGTAATTCACGGGCCCCGATCCGTTTCAGGGATTGATGAAATCGGCCCGGTTTTCGTCATAGACGAACATTTCCAAATAGTGCATCATGCGCAGCATTCAAATGAAGAGGATCCAGCATGACCTCCTGCCGCTCCGCTCTTATATATTCGCCGTTGTTCGGCAATTTTAATTACGGCGACGATCATCCCTTCAAGCTGCAGCGTAACCGTCTGGCTTACGATCTGATGGAAGCCTACGGGCTTTTGGACCTGCCAGGCATGGTGATTCGCAACTGCCGGCCAATCAACGAAGAACTTCTCTTAAGCTTTCATGATCCGGTTTATATTGACCGTCTCAAGGAATTCAGTGCTTCTGAAGAAGCGCGGGCCGATTTCCGCTTCGGTCTAGGTGATGCCGACTGTCCGGTTTTCAAAGGGCTCTATGACTGTGCCACACTGGGTGCCGGGGCTACATTTGAGGCGGTCCGGATGGTGGAAGAGGGCTTTGACGTGGCATTCAATCTGGCCGGCGGCTGGCACCATGCCCACCGCGCCCGGGCGTCAGGTTTTTCGTACATAAACGATGCGGTGCTGGCGATTAACTGGCTTGTAGCCCGCGGCCGGAGAGTGGCCTATCTGGACATTGACGCCCACCATGGCGACGGCGTCCAGGAAGGTTTTTACGACAGTGATCAGGTACTGACAATCTCGCTGCATGAAAGCGGGATCTATTTTTTCCCTGGAACAGGATTTGAAGACGAGATCGGCGAAGGGAACGGCAAGGGGTACTCGGTCAACGTGCCGCTGCTGGCTCATACCGATGATGCCATTTACATGAAGGCTTTCGATGAAGTGGCATATCCTCTGCTGACAGCCTTCAAACCGGATATCATCATAGCTCAGATCGGGGCTGATACATTCCGCACCGACCCGCTCACCCGTCTGGAGATAACCACCAACAGCTATGGCGAGATTCTTCGTAAGATCAGGTCACTCAAGATTCCATTGGTGGCTCTGGGCGGTGGCGGCTACGATCTGATGAATACGGCCAGGGCCTGGACGCTGGCCTGGGCCATCATGAACGGGATCGACCTCAACCCGCGACTGCCGCCGTCATTCATCGCCAAGATAGCGCCGCAGGGATATCCGCACACAGTTCTGCTGGATGCGGTGCACTGGGCCGAGGAGACAGAGCGTAATCTGGCGCAGCAGGCACTGGAAAAAAGCATAGCCCGACTTAGAAAAACGGTTTTTCCTGGTATAATCGGTAATCATGGCAATACTTCCGGATAATAGCCAGCTGCTGGACGCCGCCGGTCATCCGCTGCGCTCGCTTCTTGAAATCAACCGGCTGAAGCAGGCGGAAAAGGAGGCAGTTTATTCCTGTCTGTTGCCGCAGCGTCTGCACGAAGTTCTGGGGCTGACCGACGGTTCGTTGCATAACCGAGCCGGGGAGCGGCTGATAGATGTTATAGCCCCGCGAGGTCTGCCGCTGATGCGTATAGAGGCGCGCATTAATCCAGCAAGCAGGGATCTGGTATTTTTTCTGGAGTTGTCTGACACTCAGTTTCATCAGCTGGAGCTTAGTTTCTGCATTATCTGTGATCCATCCGCCCCGAGATTTTATGTTGATGTGGATGAACATGGTGTCATTAACTGGTTTGCCTCGCATGGCCGTAACATACCGGAAGAACTCCGTGCCATGCAGGCCGGCCTTTTCCCGAACCAGACCCGCAGGGGAATGCAGATGTTCGCTGAATTCTTCCCGCTGCTGGAGCGATTCACTGATGCTCTCGGGATTGCGATGATCGTGGCCGAGCCGCTCTCGTACGACAACGCCATCCGTTATGAAAAGTACGGCTTCGATTATCTGCGCGGGAAAAAACTGATGCGGGAGATTGACCATGAATTCCGGCCGGGGGGACGTTACTATCTGAAGATGGATGGCTCGTCACCATTCCGTATGCCCGGCATGGAGCGCACCGTGCGCGGCAGAAGCTGGGCCATTCAGGACGGTGTTCTCGAAAAACCGTGGGATGAAGTCCAGATTTACCGGATGATCGGCGCAGATGCCGGAATCAATACCTTTCCGGACAGAGAGCAGGAAGTGCGGGCCGTCACTTTATGATCAAAGGGAATAATGCCGGCCAGGCCAGACGTCAATCCCGGACCGGCCGTCAGCCGGCAGGAGTATCCATTATCCATGAGGACAGCTGCATTATCGTCGTGGAAAAACCAGCCGGCCTCTTAACAATGGGAACGGAGCGTGACAAAACCAGAACGGTTCACACGATCCTGAACGACTATGTTCGCAAGGGGGACCCCCGCTCCCGAAACCGGATTTATATTGTTCATCGACTGGACCGTGATACCTCCGGGATACTGGTCTTTGCCAAGAGCGAGCAGGCCAAGTTTTTTCTGCAGGATCACTGGCAGGATGCCGACAAGAGCTATCTAGCCGTCGTGCATGGCTCGCCCTCGCCCAGAGAGGGTTTGATAAGCAGCTATCTGGCCGAGAACTGCGCTTTTTCGGTTTATTCCACTGCGGATTCTACGCAGGGGAAACTGTCCCGGACAGAATACAGACTGCTTAAAGAGACAAAAGGGTTCAGCCTGCTTGAGATACATCTGCTGACCGGCAGAAAACACCAGATCAGGGTGCATCTTTCGGAAAAAGGGCACCCGGTCGTAGGCGACAGGAAGTATGGCAGGCGTGGGGATTCAAGTGCCACTCTGGCTCTGCACGCCAGATCACTCTCGATCACGCATCCGGGCACCGGCAAAAAAATGACCTTCACAACCGGCGTCCCGGACAGTATTATACGGCTGATTGGATCGATAGAGGTGTAGCCGGTTCGGGATTTTGGCATGTAATAGCCTTTGATACAACATAAGGAGCATGAAGATGACACAGCGATACTTCAGACAGATGGTAATCCTATGCCTGTTTGCGCTTATGGCGCTCCCGGCTCAGGCCTTCTTCGGCAGCAGCGAGTATGCAAACCTGTCTGAGCTGGCTGACGGAATTGCGTCGGAGATGAAGGAGAGCCACGCCGGTAAAACCCTCTACCTTGACCGGGAGGATATCCGGGACTCCGCTGACGGCTGTGTCTATCCATTTTCGGCGAGTCTGGCAAATGAGCTGGAGCGGGCCCTTTCCCGTGCTGGCTTTGGTTTTGAGTCACGCAGTATTGATAAAGCGGATTTGGCGCTGACGGTCGGTTATCAGAAAACTTCTGAGAAAGTAAATGTCTATCTGAAGCTGAAAAATCTGAAAAAGGATTCGGCCTATCGGGCCCTGAAAGGCAACTACGAACTGGCCCGAACCAAGCTGCCTATAGACTGTTTCATTGAAACCCTCGAAAACAAGATCGACAGACTGGCGGTTAAAGTGGTTGCTGGCTGGCAGCGGGCCACCCCTCTGAAGCTGTTTGTGACACCAATGGTGGAGTCGCGCCGCAAGTATTCGAGCCCTTTTGCCGAATATGTAACCATGAAAATCAAGTCCCGCCTGGCCGGTGATGCAACGTTGAAGCTGGTTGAAGAAAAACCGGTTATGACAAAGGTGGCGTCCACCCGTTCAGTTGCAGTTGCCGGTTCGACGCCGGAAACCGGAGAGGCCGCCTTTGCGGGTGCGGATGCCCTGCTGGAAAGCACCTATCTGCGCAGTGCCCGTGCGGTCAGTGTCGCCGTCAAGATCAAGGGTGTTGACGGTTCGGTCAAGGTGTTTGCCGAAGAGACTATTCCTGAAGAGCTGATCAAGCACTCCATGGAGAACGATGCCGCCGAAGTTCTGGCTACTCTGGTTGATACCGAGCACGAACAGGGCGGAGGGATGATCTCCATAGCCACCACCAAGGGGGGGCGGCATCAGGTATTCCATGACAACGAAATTGTCCAGTTTACCGTCCGCACCGGCAAGCCTTTGTTTTTGTACGTTTACGATGTAAATCCCAAGGGGGAGACTACTCTGTTATTTCCAAAGAGCGGTGAGGCGGAAAACCCCATAAAGCCCGGTATTAACCACCTGATACCGGATGATAAGGATTCGTGGGAGATCAGGGTGGAGCCGCCCTACGGGACTGATGCTGTTAAAGTCTTTGCCAGCGAAAAGAAGCTGCCACTCCCGAGAATCAGTGACCAGGAAGTTTCCAAGAGCTTCAGCGGCGGCACCCGTGCTCTTAAACGGGTGGAGGTGCAGTCCGAACTGGCCAAACAGACTGTGATCAATTCCAAAGATCTTGTGGATTATTACAAGGGAGCAGCCGCACGCCTGAAGGTGCCGCTGTACGAAGCTACCGTGTATGTTGAAACCAGAGGAAAGTAGCTGCAAGCGCAAAAGGATCATTCATGACGCAAGCCAAACAGAAGGACAATATACTCTACTTCACACCCCCAGCCGATTACGTTCTGGCCGGACGGGACGGGCTGGTCAGCATCCCCTGGCAGGGCAGACCGCCAATCCCGCTACTTGATTCGGATTACCGGGCTCTCGAAGCCGGCGCCTCTCCCGATTATGACATGGTGGGACGCGGTATCTACCAGGCACTGAGGCTCGACCCTGAATGCACCTCAGCCGCTGAATATGCCGCTATCCTGAAAGCCGCGTATCCGCATATTGTTTCCGATCTAGGCGGCCAGATCATCATGCTGAATGCCAGGGATATTGACAGCCCCTACATGGATCGCAAGGTCAACTTTCTGAAAATAATGGCACTTCTGGATCCTGCCAATGCGGGGCTGCCGCTTGAGATTGCCCGCACTTACGCCGACAAAGGTTCACGCCTCTCCGACCTGCATCAGGCGGTTTCCAGCTGGTATGAGGCGGAGAAGTATCTCAGAAAATCTCTCGATCTGAATCCCGAGGATAGCCATGCCGTCTACGAATACGGCGAGGCGCTGTATGTTCTGGGGCGTTATGAGCAGGCCGCCGGCGTCTGGAGTGAAGCCCTGCACCTGTTCGAACCCTCCGCCCGGGCGCGCATTGAGGCCAGGATAGCCGGCATTCTGACCGGAAAACTTCCGATGGTGCCGCCGCTTGACTACCTGACGGCGCTTTCGGTTGCGGTTGAAGAGCATCACGCCGGGCGCCATGACGAGGCGGCCGCGATCATAGAAGACGTCCTGGCCGATCCCGTGTTTGCCGAGCAGTTTCCAATGAACGAGGTCTATTTTCTGCTTGGAACCTGTTATCAGGCAATCGGCCTTATGGCTGAAGCTGCACAGGCTTTCAAAAGGAGTTGAATATGTTTGGTTTCAGCAATGCCGACTGGATTTTCTGCGTTTTTATCCTGGTGGTCATCTACATTTGCGTACTTATCAGCAATATGCTGAAGAGCAAGGACTCCTAGTCAAGGCCCGCTACCCGGGCTCTCACCTGAAACATTAAGCGGCATGAATCCTGCATTTCCACACGACCAACCGGGAATTATCGCATGCAGACACACGGCATATCTGTTCGAATAGAAAAACTGAACAAGTTCTTCGGCAGCAATCATGTGCTTAAGGATGTCGATCTGGATGTCGGGGCGGGAGAAACCTTCTCAATCATAGGTCCCTCCGGCACCGGCAAAAGTATTCTGCTGCGTCACATTATCGGACTGGAAACGCCGGACAGCGGCCGGATTCTGATCAATGGGGAACCGCTTGATACAGCCTCCCGCAGTTATCGATGCAGCATGGTGTTCCAGTCTTCGGCTCTCTTCAATTCATTGACCGTCGGAGAAAATATCGGCTTGTGGCTGCGCGAACACCGGATCTGTCCTGAGCCCAGAGTCCTGGAAATCATCTCTAAAAAACTCGCCATTGTCGGTCTGGAAGGAAAAGAAGAGCTTAAAACTGCAGAGCTGTCGGGCGGCATGAAAAAACGGGTTGCCATCGCCCGCTCTCTGGCCATGGAGCCTGATCTGGTGCTGTATGATGAGCCTACAGCAGAACTGGACCCGGTGACAACCGACGAACTGGCTGAGACGATTGTCTCGCTGCGTGGCCGGACGGGCAATACCACGATTATTGTAACTCACGATCTTAACTTTGCCCTTTACCTGTCGGACCGGATTGCCATGATGCACGAGGGGCACATCGTAGCGGTCGGGACTCCGCAGGAAATCAAAGCCAGTGACAACCGGTTTGTCAAAGCTTTTATACGCACCACCACCAAGGGGATCTACGGCCAATAATTCTCCAGAGGACAAGCGATGCGCGTAATAACGGTACTGTTCGCCGCTGTTTCACTGCTTAGTGCCTGTTCCGGCATGAAGCAGACTTATCCGCTGCTGCCGGTGTCAGAGTACGAGAAGATGATCGTAGGACGTCTTGACGCAGACTATATCGGCGATGACAACTGCGTATCCAAATGTCATACCCACGACAAAATCAGAGATTTCTCCAAACAGAGTGTGCATGGTGGTCAGCTAAAACCGGAGAGCGGACTGCCGCTGGTCAACTGCGAGTCGTGTCATGGCCCCGGCAGCCTGGCAGTAGCCAAAATAGAGCAGAACAAAAATAAGCAGAGTGAACCGGGTAATCGTTGTGACACCACCAAACTGCTTGATCTGAAAAAACTAACCCCTCAAGCTCAATCACTCATCTGCCTTAGATGCCACAGCGCAGCATCAACACCGACCCTCTCTAACTGGAACGCCAGCGCACATGCCCTTAACGAGTTAAGTTGTTCCTCCTGCCACAAAATGCACGAAGGCCCTCAACAAAAAGTCAGCCACGAGAAGATGGCAGAACTCTGCTACGGCTGTCATCCCGACATCAAGGCCCAGTTCAGTCTGGTGTCACACCATCCGATGCGTGAACGCAAGATGGACTGCTTCGATTGCCACGAAGCGCACGGCTCAACAAAATCCAAGATGCTTAAGGGGAGCACGACCCGCGACCTCTGCAGCCGCTGCCATATGGAAAAGAGCGGCCCGTTCGTCTATGAGCATGGCGATGTCACCGAAAACTGCATAAACTGCCACGTGCCGCACGGCTCTGTTAACAGGCGTCTGCTCACTTCCGCCATGCCGTTTCTCTGTATCCAGTGCCACAACCCGGGACACCGCGGAGTGCTGGCGGCCGGTCAGAAACAGCTCTTCGCCAACCGCTGTACAGACTGTCATTCTGCCGTACATGGTTCAAACACACCTGATAATGACGGTCTGGGAACACTGCGGAGATAACCGATGAAACAGGAAATCAGCCACATGTTGCAGAATGCGGCATTTCTGAGGAGCATCATTCTTCTCATGGCGGGACTGGCTGCAGTTCAGACAGCCTGGTGTGATGACACGAAGCCGGCCGAAGACCGGATCGTAAAGGAGGAAACGCCCGCCGACAGCAGCGGAGAATTCCGGCAGGCAGCTCTATACAGCGGGTACCGTTTTGTTACGCCGGTTGACAATCCAGCATCTGCAGCCCCCTATCAGCGACAAAAATCAGGGGTTGCCGGCGGTTTTTCTGCCGGCAGTTTCGGAGCGGACCTTAAGCTTTCGGCTGATGCCCAGTTTCTGCACTCCGACGATTATCTGGCTGAACTGCTCCTTGACTATTCCGGTCTTTATCGCCTGAAGCTTGACAGCACAGCTCTCTGGCACAACCTGCAGCGCCTTCCTCCGGCATCTGCCACTGCGGTGGCCGCCGTTGAAATGGACAGAGGCAGTTCCTACGGAACCCGTACGGTTATCAGTCGGGCCAATAATCGAATCAAACTTGGAAACAATCCGATTCATCTCAATCTAAACTACTGGCAACTGACCCGTGAAGGCACTGCCCAGCTCCGTTTTTCGGATTACTACTTCGATGCAAACCCAAACAGCGTTGTCACCCGCTCTATACCGGTCGACAGTGTTACGCGCGAGGGGACTTTCGGACTGGACGCTCACGCCGGTCCAATCAATGTGGCCTACAGTTTCATGATCCGGGATTTTTCAAATCAGGCTCCGGACAGCCGGGACCTGTTCGTGGCCCGTGCCGCCCAGACAGGCGGCTCCCAGGCCCATGACACACTTAATGACAGCCGAGTTACGGCCCATACCTTCAAGCTCTACAGTGATCTAAGCGGCGGTTTGACGGCCAGCGCACTCTATTCTCTGACTCACCGTGAAACCGGTACCGATCGGGGCGATGCCCGCCCCTCCTCCAATCCTACTGATACACTGCACACAGCTGCCGGTGATCTCAGCTACACCCCTTTCAAGGAGCTGACTCTGGCTCTCAAATACCGGCGCCTGCAGATAGAGCGCGAATCACCGGCCAGCATTTACTACCCGTTTTCCCGGATCCCCGCCGCTCCAACGCCTGTCTATACTTCTTCGGCCGGCACACTGCTGGTGCGCCCTTCAAATTCTTCGGTCAGGGACACACTGGTTCTGTCTGCCAGCTACCGGCCGCTGCCGAAAGCCGTCTACCGCTTTGAATACCGGGCCGAGCTTGAATCCAGAGACAACCTTCCTGATCCGCAGGCCCCGACAAATCCGGGGGCGCTCAGAAGCGACAGCCGTCAGACCCATACCGGCAAGGCCAGTTTTATCTGGAAACCGGTTAATGCCGTAAAGCTGAACACGTCTTACAGTTATGCCGTATCCGATAACCCGGCTTATCCAAACTCTTTTTCGGAGCGGCACGACGGTAAGGCCCTGTTAAGTTACACGTCTAAAGGGCGCTGGGGATTTACGGCCAGCTATCTGGGAAAATTTGAGCGTGGAGAGAGTAATTCGTTGCAGACCCGGCTGCCGAGAGAAAGTCTCTCGACGTCAGTCAACAGCAGCGTCTGGTTCAGCCCGCTGGAGCGCATGACCGTTACCGCCAGTTATTCATTCATGCAGGCATCGATAAATCAGAGCAGCCTCTTCAGCAGTAACGTGGCGGCAGTGCCGGTCCAGACCGCCGGAGCTTACCGCTCCACGGCCCATGTATATTCAATTGATACAGTACTTGCCCTGACACGTATGCTCGATCTGTCTCTGGCTTTTCAGCAGACACTGTCGGACTCGAGATTTTCAGCATCCGACAATTCACTGGATGCAACGCTCTCATCCATTGGCATCGGCGATGCGTCCCGACTGGTTTCTACCGAGACCGGGATCACAACCCGCGCAGACTGGCACATTAGCAAACATCTGGGCTGTTCTCTGGGATACAGCTTCAGAATGTACGACTCCGGACAGCAGCTCTATGACGGGGCCGTGCATGAAACCCTGCTGGCTTTAACGGGACGGTGGTGATTGAAGTCATGAAGCGCCGCGCTCTGACCATAGCCTTCGTGGCAACAGCCGTACTGACCCTTCTGGCGGCTCCCTTTGCGGCCCGTGCCGCTGTTATCGCCGCTGTGATGAGCAACGACCAGCCGCGCTACCGGGATGCGCACCGCGCCTTTGTCAAGTCGATGGCTCTGCACGGCTATGGTGCACCCGCGACCGAGATCATCCTGCAGACACCAAATCCGGACCCGCTTTCGTGGTCCAATACGGTCCGCAAGTTTAACGCGTACCGCCCCGACCTGATCGTGGCCTACGGAGCACCGGCCGCAATGACTGCGTTCCGGGAAGCCGATGGTATCCCGGTTGTCTCGGTCGATGTATTTACTGCGGAGCAGCCCTTGAAGGGTATGTGTGGTGTCAGCTCACGTGTGCCGATGGTGACTCTGATGAAAACCGTACGTGGGATTCGCTCCTACGCCAGGATAGGAGTGCTGTTTACTCCCGGCGAAGCAGGTTCACAGCGGCAGCTGGATGACATCAAAAAGTATTCCGGACAACTCGGCATGACCGTGCTGGAAGAGCGGGTGACCTCGGCGGCATCGCTGGAGAAGGCGCTGAATAATCTCCTTGATAAAGCGGAATTGATTGTGGTTACCGAAGGCGGCCTGATTTCCAGCCAGTTCGCCAGAATAGTCAATAAAGCCCGTGCCAGAAATATTCCTGTTGTCTCCACCATGCCTGACGCCGCCGAAAAAGGCGCTATCGTATCGCTTGAAATCAACCCGCAGGAGCAGGGGCATCTGGCCGCCGATATGGCAACCCGTATTCTGGAGGGAGCCAGAGCGGAGAATTTTTCCCTGATTGCTCCCCGCCGGATTGATCTGGTCATAAATATGCGTGTTGCCCGTGAAATGGGAATTGAGATTCCGTTTACGGTATTGGGAACCGCCACCCGCCTGGTCAAATAAGGGAAGGAGTTCTTTTCCGCCATGGCGGTGTCAACCTTCTGAATTGTTTGTGCGGCGTACCGATGTACGCCTCCGCTCAATTCCTCGTTTTCCTTGCCATGACGAAAAATTCCACCTTTCCAAATGTATGTCTATCATCTTTTTATTCCACCCCGGCTACGAATCCGTTATAATGCCATCCCATGGGCAAAATATTATTGATCGATGATGACCCGGCCTTTACCAGGTTTCTGGGCGACTACATACGTGAAAATTATCCGCTGCTGCAGGTCGAGATCTGTAATAATCCGATGTCAGCACTGCATTCCATCAAGATCGGCGGTTACGATCTGATGCTGATCGATCTGGAGATGCCGGCCATGGATGGTCTCAAGCTGCTGAAATTTGCAGTTGAGACCGGGATGGACAAAAACAGGATCGTAATTCTTTCCGGCCGAGATGCCGATTTTCTTCACGGTCTCTGTCCGATGGGAACCTGTCTGGCGGTTCTGAACAAGTTTGAGGCCCGCCAGAAAGCCGTGCTGGACATGATTTTCAACTCGCTCAACAGAAAAGCCGGGTCAGCCTGATCTACCATGGCGGATCTTTTAAAAACATGCGCAGTTCTGATTCTGATTGTGATCCTGCTGCGTCGCAAGGTCTCCATGGCAGCGGTTATGCCGATCGGCGCTCTGATTCTGGCTTTTATTTACCTGACTCCCCCTCGCAAGTTTATAGAGGCAGCCTTCACGGGCGTATTTGCCCCCAAATCCCTTGAAATGACATTGACCCTGATGTTGACCATGGTGATGGAGAACATTCTGCGCACCACCGGTATGCTCAAGCGCATGGTCAGTTCCCTTTCGGCCGCGCTGACAGACAGGCGCCTGGTGATGGCCGCCATGCCGGCCATGATCGGCATGCTCCCCTCCCCCGGCGGTGCCGTATTCTCTGCTCCCATGGTAAACGAAGCGGCCGGTAACGCTGCCGTTGAGCCTGAACAGAAAGCGCTGATCAACTACTGGTACCGCCATATATGGGAATATGTTTCTCCGCTTTATCCAGGTGTTATTCTGGCGGCCGGCATTACCGGCCTATCCACCCAGACCTTGTTCGTGGCAAACCTCCCTTTTTCCCTATCCGTTGTCGGATGGGGGGTGCTGTTCTGCTTCCGTGGCATTGGCAGACAGGAAACTCCGCCATCTTTAATCGGTCGCAAGCGCGAGTTTATGATTTTTCTGGCCATGATATCACCGATCATGCTGGCACTGCTGCTGGTTGTGCTATTTAAGGTCAATGCCGCTCTGGCGCTCGGCGGGGCAGTCATAGCGCTCTATGTTTTTCACAGATATACGCCTGCCATGATTTTCAAAAATCTTCGTGAAAGTGTTTCCGGTAAGGCACTTTTTCTGGTAATAGGGATTATGATCTTCCAGGAGGTGCTGCGGACAACCGGCGCTCTGGCAGGCATATCCGGATTCTTTGCCGCCTCGCAGATGCCGGTCTACCTGCTGCTGTTTCTGATACCGTTTATTGCCGGATTGATGACCGGCCTGACGGTCGGATATATCGGCATCACCTTTCCGCTGCTACTGCCGTTGATGGGGGCTCCAGCCCCTTCTCCCGCTCTGGTGGCCCTGGCGTTCGGTTCCGGTTTTGCCGGAGTGATGCTGTCACCGATTCATTTATGCTATGTTCTGACCTGTGAATACTTTCAAGCCGATATAGCCAGGGTTTATCACCGCCTTTTTCTCCCCTCTGCCTGTGTTCTGGCGGCAGTACTGGTCCCCCTCTACGTTTGGTAATCTTCCGCTTGCCTTCTTTGCAAGTTATGGCACAATCAAGTCGAAAAAAGTTTGTATGAAATTTTACGACCCGGAGGGACAGACATGAAGAAAATCGGTGTAGTACTGTCAGGTTGCGGAGTGCGGGACGGCAGTGAGATCCATGAGGCAGTATTCACCCTGCTGGCTATTGATCGCCAGGAATGTGAGGCGGTCTGCATGGCACCTGATGCCGACTTTCCGGTAACAAATCACCTGACCATGCAGGAGAGCGGCGAGAAGCGCAATATTCTGGTAGAGTCTGCCCGGATCGCACGCGGTAACATCCGTGACATTGCCACAGTCAAGGCTGCGGATCTGGATGCCATCGTTTTCCCGGGGGGCTTCGGTGCCGCCAAAAATCTTTGTGATTTTGCCATGAAAGGGGCGGGGGCCGTTGCTCATCCAGAGGTTTCGCGTCTGTTGAAGGAGATGGCTGCTGCCAAAAAGCCGATCGGAGCGGTCTGCATCGCGCCGGCCCTTATAGCCGCTGTTCTGGGCCGGGAATATTTGACTACGGTGACAATCGGCAACGATGCCGGTACTGCGGCCGAGATCAATAAGACCGGTGCAAAGCATCAGGAGTGCCAGGTAACTGAATTTGTCGTGGATGAGAAGAACAAGCTGGTGACATCTCCGGCCTATATGCTGGCCAACCGCATAACAGAGGTGGCGGAAGGCATCAACAAGTGCGTCAGGGAAGTTATCAAGCTGATTTGAAATTCCGCTGCTATCAACTTTTCAGGGCGAGGCTTGCTTCGCCCTTGTTTTTTTTGAAATCCTGTCAGGCAGGATACGTCTGCTTCAAATTTAAAAAGGGATAAACAGCCACGGATGAAACTTCCATTTTTTCTGCTCTTTACCGTCATCACCGCCTTCACCTACTGGCTGCGGCACATCAACCTGCAGCATCTCAAACTGCATGGCGATAAGGTCCCGGAGGGTTTTGAAGGCGCCATAGATGAAGAAAAGCTGCGCAGCAGCAGCGCCTATACCTTCGATTCCAGCCGCCTGGGGTTGTGGGATTCGCTCTTCGATAATGCCTTGCTGATTATCTTCCTCTTCGGCGGATTGATTGCCGTTTATGACCGCTTTATCAGCACCTTGAGTGTTTCTCCCATCATTACAGCTATCCTCTTCTTCATTCTGATGACCTGGGCATCCACTCTGCTCGGCGTCCCGTTTGACCTGTACGGGACCTTCCGTATCGAGGCGCGCTACGGCTTCAACACGACGACTCCCCGGCTCTGGCTGACAGACTTTTTAAAATCACAGGCTATCGGCACTGTTCTGCTGACTTTTTTGGTTTCCGTCGTCTTCTGGTTGATCGGCTGGAGTCCGCAGAACTGGTGGCTCTGGGTGTGGGGCTTCATGGCACTCTTCAGCCTGTTCATGATGTTCATTTCCCCCTACCTGATCGAACCGCTCTTCAACAAATTCGAACCGGTGACCGAAGAAGGGCTGGAAGATCAAATCCGTATCATAATGGAAAGGGCCGGCTTGAAAGTCGGGCGGGTGATGCAGATGGATGCATCCAGACGCAGCAGACATTCAAATGCATATTTCACCGGGATCGGCAAGGTCAAGCGCATTGTGCTTTTCGATACCCTGATCAAACAGATGAGCCATGGTGAGATTGTGGCGGTGCTGGCTCATGAAATCGGGCACTGGAAGAAGGGGCATATCTGGAAGCGATTGCTCTGGGCAGAGATCATGGCGCTGGCCGGATCGTGGATCAGCTTCAAGCTGCTGGCCTGGCCCGGCCTGCCGGGACTTTTGGGGTTGCCGGACGATATCTCACTGCCGGCCAGAATGGTCGTGCTCGGTTTTGTGGCATCGCTGGCTCTCTTTCCGCTAGGGCCGTTTTCGGCCTGGCGTTCACGATGCCATGAGCGGGAGGCCGACCTTTTTGCATCTGAACTGACCGGTCGGCCGCAGGATCTGGCCTCGGCCATGGTCAAACTGTCGGTTGAGAATCTCTCCAATCTTTTCCCGCATCCCTTTTACGCCGGCTTCTACTATTCCCATCCTCCGGCGGTGGAGCGTGTGATGATGCTACGGGAGATGGCCGGCAGACAAAAAGAGGGAGAAACGGACAGCTCTCCCCCACCTTAGCGCTGCGTATTCGCTAACATTTATTCCTTCGTGTACATAACGGCCACCGCTCTGGCCTTTTTCTGGCCGACCGCCACCCAGCCGTGTGGCTGGCTGGAGTCGTAATAGATGCTGTCGCCGGTTCGCATGCGCAGGACTTCACTGTTGTAATGAAAATCCAGTTCGCCCTCAGTTATGTAAATAAACTCCTCGTCCCCCTCGTGCCTGAAGAACAGGGCATCATCCCATTCGCGGTTATCAAACTCCACCAGAAAGGGCTCCATATGCTTGTGCCTCAGTCCCTGGGCCAGTGAGTGGTAGGCATAGGGGCGGGCAACGTCGTTGGAAACCTGCCGCGGAACCTTCTCGTCCTCCCTGATATCCTCACGCCGGGTCAGCACATAGTTCTGTCGATTGCCGGCATCTTCAAAGAAAAAGTGAATATCGACCTTCAGCCCACGCGCAATCTTGAGCAGGGTGGCCAGAGGAGGAATAACCTGATCATTCTCGATCTGGGACAGCAGCGGTTTTGAAAGTGTGGTCAGCCCAGACAGCTCCTGAAGCGTCAAGCGCTTCTGCTGGCGAAGTCCCCTGATCTTCTCGCCGATACGAAATCCTTTTATCTGTTCCTTGATATCGCTCATATCCGGTCTCCCAAGCGAGTTAAAGTATGTGGCCTCACTCTTGCACAAACTTGACCACGATTCAACTGCATTATTATGTCAGCTCTGGCGGGGCGCAAGGCTCTGAATTCCGTTGACACTACCTGCGATTTTGGCTACTGTTTCGGGGGTTTGAACCTAATTCATCAATGCAGGAATAACAGAAAATGAAATGCCTGTTACGACAGTACCTGATCATCACGCTGGCATGTCTGTCAGTTGTCTGCCTGTCAGGTTGCGGCGGTAAGAGCGATGCTCCACTATTTCTGGAATCCAAGCGCAAGGGGGGCGATGCCGAGGCTCCGGTAAAGGATGTTCCGACCGACATTCTTGCAACCCAGAAAGCCTTCAGCAACGTTTCCAAGAAAGTTACTCCCAGTGTTGTAAACATCTCAACTGTAAGCCGCAAAAAGAGCGTACAACCTTTCTTCGAGATGAATCCGTTTTTTGAGGATTTTTTCGGCGGGCCTCAGACCAGGCGGGACAAGAGCCTGGGTTCCGGCTTCCTGATCAGCAAGGATGGGTATATCGTCACCAATGACCATGTGGTCAGGGATGCCGAGAGCATTCAGGTCAAGCTTTCAAATGACAAGGTCTATGATGCCAGGGTGGTCGGCGGTGACCAGAAGACCGATATTGCGGTCATTAAAATCAAGGCTGACGACCTTCCGGCGGCGGTACTGGGCGATTCCGACAAGCTTGATGTCGGACAGTGGGCCATTGCAATCGGCAATCCCTTTGGTCTGGATCGTACCATGACGGTCGGAGTCATTTCAGCCACCGGCCGCTCCAATGTGGGTATTGAGACCTATGAAAATTTCATTCAGACCGATGCATCCATCAACCCCGGTAACTCCGGCGGCCCACTGCTTAACGTCTACGGTGAGGTAATCGGAATCAATACCGCCATCGTGGCGGCCGGTCAGGGTATCGGCTTTGCCATCCCGATCAATATGGCCAAACCGATCTTCACCCAGCTGATCGAAAAGGGGAGTGTCAGTCGCGGCTACATGGGTGTGACCATTCAGCCTGTGACCGAAGAGTTGGCTCAATCCTTCGGGCTGAAACAGGCCAGAGGCGCCCTGGTAAACGGTATCGTCAAGGGCGGCCCGGCCGAAAAAGCCGGCATACTGCAAGGTGATGTCATTACATCACTGAACGGCACAGAAGTTAAGGATCCGTCACATCTTCAGCGGCTTGTGGCTGAAACCGGGATAGGAAAAAATGCCAGGGTAACCATCTTCCGTGAAGGGAAAACGGTCGAGCTCAATATGACGCTGGTCAGTGCCGATTCGGCACCCAAGCAGCGCCGTGATTCAGGCGGAGGCCGGCAGCAGGGTGGTGAGGCCGATCTGCTGGGCCTGGTGGTTGAAGATGCCGAACAGGGTTCCGGCGTGGTCGTGCTTGATGTTGACAGGGGCGGGGTGGCCGCTGAAGCCGGTATCCGGCGCGGCGATGTGATTGTTTCGATCAATCGAAAACGTGTGACCAACAAAACCGAATACTCCCGCACCATTCAGCAGGCCGGACGCAGTGGAGGCATGACAGTTCTGGTCAGGCGCGGAGACGCAAGCATCTACTTTGCATTACGATTAAAATAATGCTATGGTACCGAAACTATACTCCATGAGGAAATAAACCCATGAACATGATAGATAATCCGGATCAGGCAAAGCGGCTTGCGCGAGCCATTCTCTCCGACGTGGCCATGTACAACAAGGAAAAGGTTGAAAACGGCATAAAGAACGACAACATTTTCGATATTCTGAATGAAGAACTTGAAGAGGGGCGCCAGCATTTTCTCTCCAGGGTTTCCACCGATCTGAACCCGGATGTGATTTATGAGATTGCAGTTGTGGATGTCCTGATCAAGCGGGCCGGCAAGTTCGAATCATCAATCTGGTAACCCGATATTCAGCCGGATAGTACTGAAAGGCGTGCCTGACCGGGTGCGCCTTTGTTTTTTGAAAGGCACTATGAATCAGCTTTCTTTTACATATCCTCCTGAAATCGAACCGATCAGACTGGATCAATTCCTCTGCCGGGAAATGGAGGCTGAATCGCGCTCTACCATTCAGCGCCTGATAGAAAACGGCCATGTGCTTGTTGACGGCAAGGTAGTGCGGCCTTCGCTGAAACTGAAAGGCTCAGAGCTGATAACAGTCGAGATACCGGAACTTCAACCGGCAGTTCCGCTGGCGGAAGCCATACCGCTGGATGTGCTCTACGAGGACGGTGATCTGATCGTCATCAACAAAGCGGCCGGCATGGTCGTGCACCCAGGTGCCGGTACTTTCAGTGGAACGCTTGTTAACGCGCTGCTGGCGCACTGTACGGATCTTTCAGGAATAGGCGGCGAGATCCGCCCTGGTATTGTGCACCGCCTGGATAAAGGTACTTCGGGTGTTCTGGTGGCCGCAAAAAACGACCGGGCCCACCAGTCGCTCTCGGCCCAGTTCAGCGTCCATTCTGTCAAACGAATCTACCAGGCGTTGATTTACGGCACTCCGCAGCTGGATACCGGCAGGATTGAAGGGGTTATCGGTCGCCACCCGACCGACCGGCTGAGATTGTCAGGCAAGGCGCGTCACGGAAAGCATGCGGTTACCCGCTGGAAAGTAAAGGAACGTTACGGCAGAATTTCACTGGTGGAATTACGGCTTGAAACCGGACGTACCCACCAGATCAGAGTTCACCTGACAGAGGCCGGCTTTCCTTTACTCGGAGACCCAGTGTACTTGGACGGTGGCCGGATCAACAACCTGCCGGACACGCAGCTGCGCGGGATGATCAGCCGCCTTGGACACCAGGCTCTGCATGCCCGCTGCCTTGGGTTTATTCACCCGTCAAGTGGTGAATATCTGGAGTTTACGGCCGAACCGCCGGAGGATATGCAGGAGCTTCTGACGTACCTCAGGCAGTCCGTCGGGTAATAAGTTCTTCCAGGCGAAGCAGCTGCTCCAGGCTCTGACTCAGATAGACAGGGCAGCCCTGCTGCTCCGGCACGCGCAGATCAACATCGTAACGATCACCGACAAAGAGTGCTTCAGCGGGTTCAAGACCGATCTCTGACAGCACCTTCGCAAGCATTTCCTCATCCGGCTTGGCGATCCAGTAATCGTCTATGGCAAAGATACTCCGGAACATTCCGTCCAGCCCCAGATAGTTTATAATCCGGGTTGCCAGAGCGCGGTTATTGTTGGTGTAGATGTAGAGCGGAAACTGATCTGAAAGCCGTTGCAGCAGATTAATCACCCGCTCATCCCTTACCAGACAGGCCTCCGGCCGCAACTTTTCCTCAAAATATTCGTGCAGCTCCCTGACACCGCCACCCAGTTCCACACAGACGGCCGAGAGAGTCGGAAGGGTTCCGCTCTCCTCAGACAGACGCAGGCGAGCGGCCGTCATCATCAATCCGGTTTCCGCCAGACTTATGCCCTTAAGGCCGGCTATATAGGCGGCAGCTACATCCTGGATTGAGGTGGCGAAGGCATCGCAGACGTACAGGGTACCATCCAGATCAAATACAATCCCGCGGATATTTGAAGCAGCCAGTGCAGACATTCAGCCCCCGATCCGGCGCTGGCAGAGCAGCTTTGGAGCATCGACCTCTCGGGCCTGGATCAGGATCTTGAAGGTGTCGCCCATGCCGCCTTCAGGCATGATCAGTTTTTTGAGTGTCAGCCGCAAACGAAGCTTTTCTTCATCGGAGACATGTGAGCGCTCGATGGCTTCAATCTCTTCGACGATGCCGGCTGAAAGCAGAAAACGATACTGCTCGCCAAACCAGACCTCCTTCAGCCCCAGATCCTCCCCGCACTTCATCAGAGTCGTGAAATCAACGTGGGTGGTAATGTCCTGCAGTCCCAGGCGTATGTACGGGTTCTCTTCGGTCTGGTGACGGTGGTAGCAGAGCATGGTTCCCAGCTTGCGTTTTGGTGCGTACAGCTCCAGTGCCGTGTAGCCATAGTCAACGGTCAGAACAAAGCCGCGCTGTAATGCTCTGGAAACAGATTTCAGCCACTCCGGGCTGCTTAGATTGACTTCGGCCAGTTGCCCGGGATGCAGCTCAACAGTGACCCGTTTCAGATAGTCATCAATCACCGGAGTGGAGGGTTCTCCGGCCTCTTCAGAAAACTCTCCATCCCTGCAGACAACGTATATTTCCTTCAAACCGTCGGCAGTCATTACTACCCGATGAACCGGCAGGGCGTCGATCAGCTCGTTGGAGTAAAGGCAGCCGCTGAAGGTGAATGTGCCGGCTGCAAAATCATCAGGGGCGAGCCATCCGACCTGGTCGGTGTGAGCGGCCAGCATCTCGCGCTGGGCTGATTCAAGAGAAGGTTCCCGCTCTACCAGCACCAGTCGTGTATTCTGGTACATTTCCGGTTCACACTCAGCCAGAAAATCCATGATATCGCACGCCAGACGACCGTTGCCGGCCCCGCACTCCACAAGCGTGAAGTCGTCCGGTGTGCCCATGCAGCGCCACATCTGGGCGATTTCACGGGCAATCACCCGGCCGAAGGCGGCATGCACGGTGATGCTGGTGTAAAAATCACCTTCGGCGCCTACTTTTCGCCCCGGAGAGGTGTAGTAGCCCAGACCCGGTTCATATAGGCAGGCTCCCATGAAGTCGGCAAAGGTAATACGCCCCTGCTCGGCAATGCGGGCGGAAATTATGTCTCTTAGTGGCGTGTCTTCGGTCATGTTTTACATTTTTCCCTGGTTAGATAGGCTGGTAGCCCTCTACAGCTTTGCCTGTTTCCGTTTCAGCTTCTCTGGCTTGGCTGTTTCCTTCTCCTTGTTGCGGTACATCTGACGCATCTCTTTGACATTCCTCCTGACCTCTTTGCGCAGTTCGGCCGGTTCCAGCACCTCGGCCTGCATACCGTAGGAAAGAATCCAGGAAACCAGCTCCATCTGCCCGGACGCCTCGAATTCGATTGTCAGCCTGCCTTCCGGGTCGCTGCTGATTTTCTGCCCCTGCATCCAGATCCGGTCCTTGACGGTATGTGCAATTTCGGCGGAAAAACGGACGCGCACTTTCATCGGCGTGTCGCTCACCAGGCCGAAGGCGCTGCTGAAATGTGATTCCGGCTGATAGCCGTCCGGGATCTCGAAACGCTGACGGGTGACATCAACCCCCCGGATCCGCTCCAGCGCAAATAGCCTCATTCCAGCCCGGTTATGGGCGTTGCCTAGCAGGTAGATGCCTCCTTTGTGAAACACCAGCGTGTAGGGATCAACTTCGTACACATCGGCCTGCCCCTTCCCTTTTTTTGCATAGCTCAGCCTGATGCGGTACTGCTGCAGCAACGCTTTCTGCAGATCACCCACAAAAGCGGCTGCCGATGAATAGTCCCGCGATCCGTGCAGCAGCGGCAGCGACACACGGGCGATGCGCTCCATGTGAGCGGCGTGGCGGTCTGGCAGCACCGAGTTTATGTTGCGGAACAGTTCGTCAATCTCGGCCTGAAATGGTGTTCCGGCGAGATGAGCACCAAGGGAGCGCAGCAGATAGAGTGACATAAGCTGCGGAAGGGTAAATGTGATGGGAGGAATGTTGCGCGACTTTGTCAGAAAGCTGTACACCTTTTTCCCCTCAAGCCATTCTGAAGTCAGGGTATATCCGGCTTCCTCAACGGCATTGAGGTCGCGGTGAATTGTGCGCCGGTCGACGTCGCACTCTTCTGCCAGTTCATCCAGCGTCAGGCCCCGCCTGGTTTCCAGGAGACGAATAATTGAATGCAGCCGTCCGGCCTGGGAATATTTTTTTGCAGGTTTTCCCTTTTGCATGCTTACCTCTTGCTGAAACTGAAATTATCGCTACAATAGCATTCATCGTAAAGAGCACCCGAACCGGGGAGCATTGTAGCTATTTGAGCCATTTTGACAACACATTTCTGACATATACTGTCATGCTGCATGACTGGCTGAATCAGCCGGGCTATGCCTCGCTGTTTTTCATGAGTTTTCTGGCATCCACGTTACTGCCGCTGGGATCGGAGTGGCTGCTGGTGATGATGCTTGCGGGCGGTTACGAGCCGCTGCCTACGGTCGCTGTTGCCACTGCCGGCAACTATCTGGGAGCTGTTGTGACCTATCTGATCGGGATCTGGGGTGGTGGCTGGCTGATTGAAAAGGTCATGCGCGTTTCGCCGGAACAGCATGAGCGTGCCGCAGCATATTACCGCCGCTACGGCGCCTTTTCGCTGTTTTTCTCATGGGTGCCGATTATTGGCGATCCTCTCTGCCTGGTAGGAGGCATGCTGCGCATCAATTTTGGTCTTTTTACG